>NZ_JBCPGE010000017.1:31575-83656 GCF_040914025.1 Ruminococcus sp. RTP21484sp1_RTP21281st1_A8_RTP21281_210402 | reverse complement strand
GGAGGTTTCCCCAGTGATGATGTAATAAGGAATCCCCTCTTTTTCCAGTGCTGCCTGAAGAAGAGCCAGCATGGAAGTAAACTGGGAAAATAAAAGCATACGGTGCCCACCATCAATAGCACTCTGGATCAGCTGCATACAGCTCTCAGCCTTGGCAGATTCACCGCGGTAATTTTCAAAGCAAAGAGAAGGAGAGCAGCAGATCTGTCGCAGCTTCGTCAATTCAGCCAGAATCCACAATTTGCTCTTATTAAATTCGCCCTCGTCCTGCTGGGCAATTTTTTCCTTCATATGTACAACCTGGGCATCATACAGCTTCTGCTGTGCATCCTCAAATTTTACGTAACGGACTTCTTCCAGTTTTTCAGGAAGATCCTTCAACACATCCTCTTTCAGACGACGAAGAATAAATGGAGACACCATTTTCTGCAGACGGGTCATGGCAGACTCATCGTCGTTCTTTACGATCGGAGTTTCAAATTCCTTTTTAAAGGAATCATAACCGTAGAGAAATCCCGGCATTAAATAATCGAAAATGCTCCAAAGCTCACTGAGGCGGTTCTCAATTGGTGTTCCGGTAAGTGCGTAGCGGGACTGGCTGTGGATCACCTTTACAGATTTGGCTGCTGCTGTTGTGTGATTCTTGATATACTGTGCCTCATCAATGATCTGGTATAAAAATTCTTTTTCCTCATACTGGTCAATATCTCTTTTTAAAAGATCGTAAGAGGTGACCAGAACATCGAAATCTGAGTACGTCTGAAGCTTTGCCTGACGCTCGGACTGACTTCCTGCGATCAGGGAAACTTTCAGCTGTGGGGCAAATCGGGCAAGCTCTTCACCCCAGTTAAAAACAAGGGCAGCGGGAGCTACTACCAGGGATGTGCCGGTTTTTCCTTCAAGCTTCGCTGCAAGAAGAACTGCGATTACCTGTAAGGTTTTTCCAAGGCCCATATCATCGGCGAGAATTCCGCCAAATTTCCATGCTTCCAGGGTACGCAGCCATTTATAACCGTTCTTCTGGTATTTTCGCATGATCCTGGAAAGGCTTTCCGGCTCTTCAAAATCGGCATCGTTAATGGTTTTGAAGCCTTTTACGATTTCACGGAAATGACGGTCGCGGTTGGCATATATGTTTTCGTTGCTCTCCAGCATCTGATCCAGATATAAGGTGCGGTATGCCGGAATGTGCATTTTTCCTTTGACAAATTCCTTTGGGGTGAGATGAAGGGTTTTCATCAGTTCTGCCAGCATTTCCAGGTTCTGCTCCTGAAGATTGACAAATTCGCCGCTTTTCAGCTTGTAATATTTTTTCTTCAGCTGATAGCTTTTCAGGATATCCAGAAGCTCCTGGCTGGAAATATCATCCGTGGAAATATTCAGATCCAGGAGTCCGCCGGATACGGACACACCAACGGAAACCTTTACAGTCTTTAAGGTGTGTCTGCTGCGGAAACGGTTGGTGCAGCGTACTTCGCCAAGCTCCATGAGGGCGGCAGTTCCAGACTCCATGATCTGATAGCTAAGTTCTTCGTCATGGTTGCAGTGAAGTACGTCAAAGTCGGGATCATAGTAAGGCAGCCATTCCATGGTCTGATCCAGGACACTGTTTTCCAGAGGAAAATCACGGAACTGCTGGTCCGGGGAGATATCCTCATGAAGTAAAAGCTTTCCTACAGAGAATTCTCTTTTTCCATAAAAGGCGCTTACCTTGCAGATAACGTTATCGTTTTCCATGTCCAGATAAAATACGAAGTGTGCTTCAGGCGTGAGGTACTGTCTGAATTTCTCCGGATTTTCCTCCGTAATATCCGCCACTTCCTGAAGCTGAGGCAGCACATTGTGATAAAAATTGGACAGTGTATTACGCCCCATCTGGAAGTGGAATTCTCCATTTCTGGAAAGTGCTGTCAATGGACGGACCTTCTCCATAAAGGCCGGTTCGGTTTTACAGAAGCTGTCATCCTGGATAAAGTATGAAGAGTCCATACCATGAAAAAGCTCTGGGATGTATCCCTTCACTGTGACACCGTCAAATTGCTTTTTGTCCTTAGAGGCATCCAGAATCCGTATGGAAATCCGTGGATTCCCTGTTTTGCAGTGAAGCTGGGCTTTTTTACGGGCAGCATCCGGAGTTTTATCTTCAAAATCTATTTTATAATTGCAAATATTGTCATAAAAACTGTCCAGACGCCAGCCAAAAAGATCCAGAGAATTGCCAACATTAAATTTTTTTGGCAAATAGATGCCGGAATTCTGGATTTTGTCTACAAACTGCTCTTCCTCGCGGACGATCCGGTCAATATAGCGGATCCATTTGCGGCTCTCCTCTGTGAAATCCTGCGTTTTGTGGCTGATCTGGGTGCTGGTTCCATACTGAACGGTCTCACCGTTGCGAACCTGACGGCAGAAGTCATCCAGTTTTTTTACCACGAACATTTTGGAAGTTCCTACCTTAAAAGAAACGGAAAGCTTATTGTCATTCTGTGTCAGTCTTGGAACCAGGGAAACACCTGCGGAAACATGGGCCGGTGTTTCTTTCTGGTCATTTTTGAGCTGTCCTCTGCGATAGGAGTTCAGCAGATAGTCTCCGTTCATGTCAGTGGCATCCGAAAAATTGCTGTGGTTTACATAATCACGAATATAGAAGGCAAGTGCAGCTGTATACTGGCACCTGGAATTATCAGAATACCAGCCCCAGTATTTTCTGTGGCATTCCGGGCATCCGCATCTTGCATAAGTAACTTCCTCGTGAGAGAAAAGAAGGGTGACGCCGAAGATATCTCTGCCAGTCTGGAAGGTTGCTTCAATCTGGCCAAGGCGCTGACCGTTCATCCTGTCGTAGCCGCAGGAAATATCTGTGACATTCATTTTCTGTTGGCGATAGATGGCTTCCCCGTTTTTTCGGTCTTTGGGGGCAAGCTTTAGGGATTCAAGAATTTTGTCGCCGTCAAAGTAGCTGTAATTTTCCAGCTGTTGGATATTTCCGTCTAATGAGGAATCGTCGTCTGCGTCACTGTCATTCTGGGAACCGCCAAGAAGCTGGTACGTTTCGTTACGCTTTTGTTTTTCCAGCTCTTCCTGACGTTTGCGCTCTTCCGTTTCTTTCTTTTTCACTTCTGTCGGAGAATTTTTCATTTGTTTGGCTTCCTTTTTATGATTTTTCTTTGTCGTTTTTGTCCTTGGGAAACATGCTGTCCAGCAGTTTGGACAGTTCATTGGCATGCTTTTTTATGCCGGAGAAGGGATTGCTTCTGTTTTTATGTTCATAGCCAAATTGAGCAGCAAATTTTTGCAAAGATCTGGTTCGCTTCATATAAAAAACTCCTGCCAGATATTTCTTCCTTATAATATGAAAAGAAATACAGCAAGGTGAAACATTTAACGACGAATGATCATCTTACAGATCGGATTTCCCATAGAGGAAAATTTTTCCTCATATTCGGTCATTACATTTCCAATCATCATTTCTTCGTTATGGTGGAGGTCAAAGGTGTGAGCTTCCAGTTTCCATCCTGCTTCCGGGACTTCTTCCAGGGAAAAGTCGAACAGACCGCGGTTGTCAGTTTTGAACTCGATGGTTCCGTCTTCTTTCAGAATCTTGTCGTAGCGGGAAAGAAACTCCCGGGAGGTAAGGCGGCGGGAAGCGTGGCGGGCCTTAGGCCAAGGATCAGAGAAGTTCAGATAGATTCTGGAAACCTCGCCTTTTTCAAAAACTTCGGGAAGAAGTCTTGCATCCATGCGCATGAATTTTAAATTAGAAAGCTCCTGTCCTTCTTCTGCAAGGGCTTCTTTCTTCTGAATGGCACGAAGGAGTACGCTGTCATACATTTCGATTCCGATATAGTTGATTTCCGGATGGAGCTTCGCCATATCCATAAGAAAGCGGCCTTTTCCCATGCCAACCTCCAGATGGACAGGCTGATTCTGTGGGAAAACCTTGTCCCAGTTTCCCTTATTCTCCTGGGGATTCTGGATCACGTAGATACTTTCTGCAATTGCGTCTTTGGCGCCTGGTATATTTCTAAGTCGCATAGGTTCCTCCTGTAATTATATTTATAGCTGTATGAAACTGATTCCGGCTCTTTGCAAAAGTTTACCGGGTGGTAAAAAATGCTTGTCAGAATCAGCTGAAATTGTATTCATTCTTAACAAAACTACTATACATGATTTCCTGCTTTTCCGCAATAATATTGATATCGTGATTTTTCAAACACATTCTATGTCAGGGGGAAAACGCAAAGTTCTTTTAATTGAAAAAACTGACTAATTTTGACTGAATATGAAATGCGTCAATAAGAAAAGTAAACGGAAAAATGTGGGAGAACTCTGTATAAATATGCATTTTCTTCCTATTTATAATTAATACGTGTACCTAGTATAAAATTTCGATATGACAGGAATTGATAAGATCGTTAATTTTTAGTCAAAACATCTGGAATTGTATTGAATTTTTGTGAAAATTTTAGGCAAAGTTTGACTGGTATTTTCATCAAAATGGGTGTAAGATACTTAAAACTTGAAAAAGGAGGGGAAAAATGGAACAGATAATCGGTAAGTTATCCGAGATAGAGACAACTGCAGAGACCATTATGAAGGATGCACTGCAGAAGAAGAAAGCTCTTTCAGCTGAGATGGAAAGGCAGTCCAAGGAATTCGACACCCAGCTGGAGAAACAGACAGAAGAGCAGATTAAGGAAATTCGCCGGAATCTTGAGGGTGAGAAGGATAAGCGCCTGTCATCCCTGCGGGAAGACACTCAGGCTGCCTTAAGTCAGCTGGACGCTTACTATGCGAAGAATCACGAACGCCTTTCCAGAGAAATTTTTGAAAAGATCATTCAGGAGGAAGTGATGTAATGGGAAGCGTTCTTTCCTACAGCGGAATTTCCACGAAAATACGCGCTATGAGCAGTCATCTGGTGACAGATGAACAGCTTCAGGAAATCGTCCGCTTTTCGGACGTTCCACAGGTAGCCGCTTATTTGAAGAAAACGCCGGAATATGCGAAAGCATGGTCAGACCTTGATGAGAATAATCTTCACCGAGGTGAGATCGAGAAGCTTCTGAAGAAATCCATTTTCGGAAATTTCTCCCGCATTTACAATTTTGCAAACAAGGAGCAGCGCAAGTTCCTGGCACTTTATTCCAAGCGCTACGAAATCCGTGTTCTGAAAGAGATCATGACAAATCTCTTTGATCACAGAAGCACCGATCCTGTGGATATGAGTCCTTACCGCGACTTTTTCCTGCACCATTCCAAGCTGGACATTGACAGAGTGGCAGGTGCCGGAAATATGGATGAGTTCATGACAGCCCTGAAGGGCAATGAATTCTATGCTCCGCTTCAGAGCGTATATGAGAACGGCAATGGACTTTTATTTGACTACGGAATGGCTCTTGATCTTTATTATTTTAATCAGATCTGGAGTGTCCGCAAAAAGTTATTCAAGGGAAACGATCTGGACGAGATCACCAAGGCTTATGGTGAGAAGTTTGATATGCTGAATCTGCAGTTTATCCTGCGATCCAAGCGTTATTACAAAATGGAGCCGGCAGCCATCTACGCACAGCTGATTCCCGTGAATTATAAACTAAAGAAAGAAGAAATCACAGCTCTGGTGGAAGCTACCAGCAAAGAAGAAGGTGAGCAGATCTTTTCCCGTACCTGGTACGGCAGGAAATATCAGCAGCTGAACCTGATCTCCATGGAGGAGCTTTATAATAGTCTGCTCCGTACCGTGCTTGAGAAAGAGGCTCGCAAGGATCCTTATTCAGTAGCTGTTTTGTATTCTTATCTTTACCACAAAGAGCATGAGGTAAACCGTCTGACCATCGCACTGGAGTGTGTTCGTTACCAGGTTGATCCGGACGAGGCAATGCATTATGTTCACAACAATTAGTAACCCGGAGGTAGCAATGTGATTGAGAAAATGAAATTTGTCAGCATTACCGGGCCAAGAGAGGATATCGACCGAGTTGTAAATAATTACCTCAGCCGGTATGAGATTCATCTGGAGAATGCTCTTACTGAGCTCACAGATGTGAAGAATCTTTCCCCTTATCTTGAAATCAATCCTTATAAAGAAGCTTTAAGCACAGTCGGAAGCTTCTATGAAGAGGTTGAGAACCCGGAGCAGGCTTCTGCGAAGAAGCTGCCAATCGAAAAAGCTCTCTCTTTCGTACAGCAGATCAAAGATGAAGCGGATGTCCTTAACAAGACCCGTCAGGAACTGGAAGAGAAACGTGATTCTCTGGCAGAATCACTTCGTATCATCTATCCTTTCCGAAATGTAGACTTTGATGTGCAGTCAATCCTGAAAATGCGTTATATCCATTATCGCTTTGGACGGATCGAGAAAGATTATTTCGATAAATTTAAAACATACATTTATGATAATCTGGATACGATTTTCATTAAATGTGATGAAGATGACCGTTATATCTGGGGAATTTATTTTGTTCCCGTTCATGAAGCTCAGCGAATTCATGCCGTATATTCTGCTATGCACTTTGAAAAAATCTTTGTACCGGATCAGTATGATGGAACTGCCAAAGCTGCATACACAGCACTTGAAGCGCAGTACAAGAAAACAATTGCAGATCTTGATGCAAACAAAGCGGCAAGAAAAGCTTTCTTCAGAAAAAATGCATCCGACATTGTTTCCTGCAAACATACACTTTCCCAGTTTTCACGGAACTTTGATATCCGTAAACTGGCAGCATGCACACATGGGGACAATAAGGGAGAGGCAGCAGCCGATTATAAGCCGAAAGAACCATTTTATATCCTTTGTGGCTGGATGACAGAGGAGGATGCTAAGGCTTTCCAGAATGATATTTCCGGAGATTCCCGTATTTTCTGTCTGATTGATGAGAATGAGCAGGAGGATGCCCATAAGACACCGCCTACCAAGCTGAAGAATCCCAAGCTTTTCAAGCCATTCGAAATGTACACCAAAATGTATGGCCTTCCGGCTTATGGAGAGATGGATCCAACCTGGTTTATCGCCATTACTTATTCCTTTATTTTCGGCGCAATGTTCGGAGATGCAGGACAGGGTCTGGTTTTATTGATCGGCGGATATCTTCTTTACAGATTCAAGCATATTGATCTTGCCGGAATCATCAGCTGTGCAGGTATCTTTTCCACATTCTTTGGCTTCATGTTCGGCAGCGTCTTCGGATTTGAAGATATTATAGAGCCTGTATGGTTAAGGCCTATGGATGCCATGATGAATGTGCCTTTTATCGGAAAACTGAATACCGTATTTATTATCGCTATTGGCTTTGGTATGGGAATCATTCTTCTGTGCATGATTTTTAATATTATGAATTCCCTGAAAGCAAAGGATACAGAGAAAGTATGGTTTGATACCAACTCTGTTGCAGGCCTTGTATTCTATGGATCCGCAGTGATTGTAATTGCATTGTTCATGACAGGCCATAAGCTTCCTGGCGGTATTGTTCTTTGCATTATGTTTATCCTTCCGCTGCTTGTAATGTTCTTAAAAGAGCCTCTTACAAACCTTGTGGAAAAGAAGCCGGCAGCTTTTGAAGGCGGTGTGGGAATGTTTATTGTTCAGGGATTTTTCGAGATGTTCGAAGTCCTTTTGAGCTATTTCTCCAACACACTTTCTTTCGTGCGTATCGGAGCTTATGCAGTCAGCCATGCAGCTATGATGCAGGTTGTACTGATGCTGGCCGGTGCTGAGAACGGAAGCCCGAACTGGGTAGTGATTGTTCTCGGAAATATTTTCGTATGCGGTCTTGAGGGTCTGATCGTTGGTATCCAGGTACTGAGACTTGAGTATTACGAGATGTTTAGCCGTTTCTACAAAGGAAGCGGAAGAAAATTCGAGCCGTTCCGTTCTGACGCGGAGGCAAAGTAAACTGCCGCTGGTAGTGAAATATTTATCAAATGTCTCTGTGAAATGCAGTGACATTACAAATGTTAAAACACGAGGAGGTCAATTATCATGACAGTTATGACACAGATTATTTTAGCAGTAGCGCTTGTATTAAGCATTATCGTTCCATTTGGTTACTATTTCATCGGCGAGAAGAGCCGTGGACGTTACAAAACAACAATCGCAACAAACGCATTTTTCTTCTTTGGTACCATGTTAGTAGCAGCAATGGTTATGTTTGCAGGAAGCTCTTCTGTACAGGCTGCAACAGGCGCTGATGCAGGTATTGCAACAGGTCTTGGATATATTGCAGCAGCTCTTGTTACAGGTCTTTCCTGTATTGGTGGTGGTATTGCCGTAGCCAGTGCGGCAAGTGCAGCTCTTGGTGCAATCAGCGAGGATCAGAGCATTCTTGGTAAATCCCTTATCTTCGTAGGTCTTGCCGAAGGTGTTGCTCTTTACGGTCTGATCATTTCCTTCATGATCATCGGTAAATTATAATTATGAAAATGTTTTTGATCAGTGACAACATCGATACCTGCACAGGGATGAGACTGGCAGGTGTGGAAGGCGTGGTAGTCCATGAGCGTGACGAACTGAAGGACGCTCTGGAAAAAGCAATCGCCAACAAGGAAATCGGGATTCTCCTCCTGACCGAGAAATTCGGCAGGGAGTTTCCCCAGATCGTGGACGATGTAAAGCTGAACCATAAAACGCCTTTGATCATCGAAATCCCTGACAGGCATGGTACAGGCCGCAAACCTGATTTTATTACCGGATATGTTAACGAAGCCATTGGCTTAAAGTTATAGGCAGGAGAAGACCAAGCATGACAATTGAAGAAAAACTGCAGCATTTCTACGACACTTCCGTTGCGGAAGCCCAGACAGAGGCTGAGAATACACTGGAAGCACATAAGAAGAGTCTGGAAGAAATGTTTGAAAAGCATAAAGAATCAAGAAAAATGGATGCCGAGGCACAGATCAAGGCAGAGACAGAAAATGCTACCCGAGAGGTAAACAAGGCACTTTCTGCTGAGCAGCTGACTTTAAGACGTGACTGGACAGCCAAACAGACAGAGCTTAAAAACGAGCTTTTTGTAGAGGTTAAGAATCATCTGGAGAACTTCATGGAGAGTCCTGCGTATCAGGATTATCTGTGCAGCAGAATCCAGAAGGCAAGAGAATTTGCAGGAAATGATGAGATTTTTATCTATCTTTCCGCTGAAGATACAGCATTACAGCGCTCTATTGTAGCAAAGACCGGATTCACAGTTGAGATTTCCGATGAACCGTTTATGGGTGGTATCAAAGCCACAATCCCGGCTAAAAACATCCTGATCGACAACTCTTTCCTGAGTGCTTATGAGAAGCTGAAAAAAGAATTCAAATTTGACGGAGGGCTGAGCCATGAATAAAACAGGTATTATCTACGGCGTTAACGGTCCTGTTATTTATCTGAAAGGCGACCCGGGATTTAAGATTTCCGAGATGGTTTATGTTGGACCTGAGAAGCTGGTCGGTGAGGTCATTGGTCTGAAAAAGGGTATGACTACCGTACAGGTTTTCGAGGAGACAACAGGACTGAAGCCAGGTGATACAGTAATGGGAACAGGCGATGCTATTTCCGTTCTTCTGGGACCTGGAATCATTCATAACATTTTCGACGGTATCCAGCGTCCTCTGGAGGAGATCGCAAAATCCTCCGGAAAATATATTTCCCGTGGTGTAAGTGTTGATTCCCTTGATACTGCTAAGAAATGGGATGTTCATGTAACTGTTAAAGTTGGAGATATGGTAAGCGCAGGTACTATCATTGCCGAGACTCAGGAAACAGCTTCCATTCTTCATAAATCCATGGTTCCGCCAACAATTGGAGAGGCTGAGGTTATCAAGGCAGTTCCGGACGGAGCATATACCATCCTTGACCCGATTGTAACGGTTCGTCTTTCTGATGGCAGTGAGCGCGATATCGCACTTGCGCAGAAATGGCCGATCCGTGTGCCAAGACCTACCTACAAGCGTTTCCCTGCAAGCGTGCCGCTTGTAACCGGACAGCGTATCCTGGATACCCTTTTCCCAATTGCAAAGGGTGGTACAGCAGCGATTCCTGGCGGTTTCGGTACTGGAAAAACTATGACACAGCACCAGATCGCAAAGTGGTCTGACGCTGATATCATTATCTATATTGGATGTGGTGAGCGTGGAAACGAGATGACACAGGTTCTGGAGGATTTCAGTAAACTGATCGACCCGAAATCCGGAAACCTGATGATGGACCGTACCACTCTGATCGCCAATACATCAAACATGCCTGTTGCAGCCCGTGAGGCTTCTATTTATACAGGTGTTACACTGGCTGAGTATTATCGTGACATGGGTTATGACGTTGCCATCATGGCAGACTCCACTTCCCGTTGGGCTGAGGCTCTTCGTGAGTTATCCGGACGTCTGGAGGAAATGCCTGCAGAGGAAGGCTTCCCGGCTTATCTGGCTTCCAAGCTTTCCGCTTTCTATGAGAGAGCGGGTATGATGCAGAACTTAAATGGAACAGAGGGTTCTGTTTCCATCATCGGTGCAGTTTCCCCACAGGGAGGTGACTTCTCCGAGCCTGTTACACAGAATACAAAGCGTTTCGTCCGCTGTTTCTGGGGACTGGATAAATCTCTGGCTTATGCCCGTCATTTCCCGGCTATCCACTGGCTTACAAGTTATAGTGAGTACCTGGAGGATTTAACCCCATGGTACAGAGATAATGTTTCTGCTAAATTTGTAAGCGACCGTAATCAGCTGATGGCGATTCTGAACCAGGAGAGTTCCCTGATGGAAATCGTTAAGCTGATCGGTAGTGATGTTCTTCCGGATGACCAGAAGCTGACTCTGGAGATTGCAAGGGTTATCCGTCTTGGATTCCTTCAGCAGAATGCGTTCCATGCAGAGGATACCTGTGTACCGATGAGCAAGCAGTTCAATATGATGGAGATCATCCTTTATCTGTACGAGAAGTGCCGTTCCCTTGTTAATCAGGGAATGCCGGTTTCCGTACTGAAGGAGGACAATATTTTTGAGCGTGTTATTGCTATCAAATATGATGTTCCGAATAACAAACCTGAGATGTTTGACCAGTATAAGGCTGACATCGACAGATTCTATGATAACGTATTAGAGAGAAACGGCTGATAGGGAGGTAAGTTTTTTATGGCAATCGAATATTTAGGCCTTAGTGAAATAAACGGCCCTCTTGTAGTTCTGGAAGGCGTTAAAAACGCTTCCTACGAGGAAATCGTCTCCTTCCGTATGGATGACGGTACCGAAAAGCTTGGCCGTATTATTGAAATATACGAAGATAAAGCAGTAATTCAGGTTTTCGAGGGTACAGATAATATGTCCCTTGGAAACACTCATACACGTCTTAGCGGTCATCCTATGGAAATCGGGCTCTCCCCGGAAATCCTGGGACGTACCTTTAACGGTATTGGACAGCCAATCGATGGGCTGGGCGAGATCACACCGGAGGTAAGCCTGAACATCAATGGTCTGCCGCTGAACCCGGTTACCCGTGAGTATCCGCGTAACTACATCAATACCGGTATTTCTGCAATTGATGGTCTGACCACCCTGATTCGTGGACAGAAGCTTCCGATTTTCTCCGGAAACGGTCTTCCACATGATAAGCTGGCGGCACAGATCGTGCGTCAGGCATCTCTGGGTGCTGATTCCGATGAAAATTTCGCCATTGTGTTTGCTGCAATGGGTGTTAAGTATGATGTTGCAGAGTTTTTCCGCAGAACATTTGAGGAGAGCGGTGCTTCCGATCATGTTGTTATGTTCCTGAACCTGGCAAATGATCCGACTGTTGAGCGTCTTCTGACTCCGAAGATTGCCCTGACTGCAGCAGAGTATCTTGCTTTTGAAAAAGGTATGCATATTCTGGTTATCCTTACAGATATTACTTCTTTCTGTGAGGCAATGCGTGAGGTTTCTTCCTCCAAGGGAGAGATTCCTTCCCGTAAGGGTTATCCTGGATATCTTTACAGTGAGCTTGCTACTTTATATGAGCGTGCAGGTATTGTTTCCGGTGGTACAGGTTCTGTTACACAGATCCCGATTCTGACCATGCCTAATGATGATATTACCCATCCGATCCCTGACCTTACCGGTTATATTACTGAGGGTCAGATTGTTCTGGACAGACAGCTTCATGGACAGGGTATTTACCCGCCAATCAATGTTCTGCCGTCTCTTTCCCGTCTGATGAAGGATGGTATTGGTGAGGGCTTCACAAGAGCAGACCATCAGGATGTTGCCAACCAGCTGTTTTCCTGTTATGCAAAGGTTGGAGATGCGAGAGCCCTTGCTTCTGTTATCGGTGAGGACGAGCTTTCTCCTCTGGATAAGAAGTATCTGCAGTTTGGTAAGGCGTTTGAGGCTGAGTTTGTCGGTCAGACAGATACAGAGAACAGAAGTATTATCGATACTCTGAATAAGGGCTGGGAGCTTCTTGGTATGCTTCCGAAGGATGAGCTTGACCGTATTGATACCAAGATTCTGGATCAGTATTATCACGAGACTACCAAATAAAGAGTGAGGTGACTTGAATGGATCCGAATACCTTTCCTACCAAGGGTAATTTAATTCTGGCTAAGAATTCACTTGCTCTTTCCCGTCAGGGTTACGAACTGATGGATAAGAAGCGTAATATTCTGATTCGTGAGATGATGGATCTGGTTGATCAGGCGAAGGATATCCAGGGACAGATTGACGAGACGTTCCGGACTGCGTATGAGGCTTTGCAGAAAGCGAATATGGAGATGGGTATCGCGTTTGTGGATCAGATTTCCCATACGGTGCCGGTGGAGAATTCTATCCGTATTAAGACACGTAGTGTTATGGGTACGGAGATTCCGCTGGTAGAGTATGATAAGTCGGGAAATGTGCCGACATATGCTTATTATAGTACGAAGATGTCTCTGGATGAGGCGAAGGCGGCTTTTGAGAGGGTGAAGGAGCTTTCCATTAAGCTGTCTATGATTGAGAATTCAGCGATTCGCCTGGCTAGTAATATTAAGAAGACTCAGAAGAGGGCGAATGCGCTGAAGAATATTACGATTCCGAAGTTCGAGGCTCTGACCAAGGATATTTCCAATGCTTTGGAGGAGAAAGAGAGAGAGGAATTTACCAGACTTAAGGTTATTAAGAGAATGAAGCAGGGTGCGTGATGGCGCCCTGTTTTTTTTCTGTCATTAAGGTACGTGAGAGGAAGGTGGTGTCGGCTGGGAGCGATGCCAAAATGGGCGTTTGACTGCGTCGCCTATTGTCCCTAAGAATTGCAAACTCGCCCTTGCAGGGCTCAGACAGTGCAATTCTTAGGGACGCTATACTCGTCAAACGCCCATTTTGGCAAAGCCCCCAGCCGACACCACCTTCCTCTCACTGTGTACTGGCGAAGGGGAAAACAGGACGGCGGCTGCAGGTGGGAGTAGTTGAAGGAGGGGAGGAAGTGACGCAGCGCCTGGGAAGAGAGGCGGATGGTAATTACGTTTGCTTAGCGTTGTGTACTGGTAGGAAACGTTGGCTGATTCCTTTTGGGGAGATTTTCGTGTTTACTATATTCTATTCTTTTGTATATTTTTAGTCAGCTTTCTTCTTGAGTTCTGTCAAAAATCATTTCTGTTATGTGTATTTTTTGAGTGGAGTATATTTCGACTGAATTTGGTTGTTGCGGCATATTCTTTTGGTGGAGTTCACAGTTTCTTACCAGGTTGACCATGGAATGAACACAGTTTTCCCATTAATTGCACACATTTGGTCTGTATATTATTAGCCATAAGGAACACAAAACAAAATGATCCGGATGGAGAGAATGAGGATTTCGGAAGGGTTGAATGAATACAGAAAGGAAATGAATGGGTATGAAACGTAGATATTTAGCTGTTTTAATGGGAATTATGGTAGCAACAACTTCTGTTCCGGCTATGGTTTATGCGGAGGATAGTAAGACGGAGACGGCTGCGGATGCGGCGAATGATGAAAGTGGTGAGGCGGCTGCTTCGGATGAGAATGGTGATGAGAGTCAGGAGAATGTGGTACTTGGTGAGGTTAAGTCGGTTTCTGATTCGGAGATTACCATTGCGGTTGGGACTATGAAAGAGATGGGTCAGCCTGGTGGAGATGGCCAGAATGGTGGAGCACCGGATGGAAATGGCCAGGGTGGTGAGGCGCCTTCTATGTTGGATCTGACTGGCGAGGAGCAGACGATTACAATTACTGCGGATACAGTGATCACAAAGCAGGCAAGCGGTATGCAGCCTGGCGGAGATGGACAGAATGGCGGTGCGTCAGAGAAGCCGGAAGGTGATGGACAGAATTCTGATTCTTCTGATGGAGCAAGTGACAGTCAGGACGCAGCTGACGATAACCAGGAAAGTGAGAATACAGATAGCCAGGACGGAGAAGAGCCGGAAAAACCAGACGGTAACGGACAGTCCGCAGAGGCTGAGGAGATTTCACTTTCTGACATTCAGGAGGGCGATATCGTTTCTATCACTTTAGATGAGGATGGAAATGCTGCTTCCATTACTGTAATGTCCATGGAAATGGATGGTCAGGGTCAGTCTGGCGGTGATGAACAAGGCGCTCCAGGACAGGGAGGCCCTGGTGGACAGTCTCAGGGTGTGGACAGTTATACTGCGGTAAATGAGTATATAGAAGATACAACTATATCAAATGAGACAATTGAGTCAACAGGAACTGACGAGAATGCAGCATTGATTTCTTCCGGAGCAAACGTAACACTTGATAATGATACCATTACAAGAACTTCTGCAGACAGCCAGGGCGGAGATAATTCCAGCTTCTATGGTGTAGGAGCTGCTGTTCTGGCAACAGATGGTACTGCTTATGTGAAAGATGGCAGCGTGACTACAGATGCAGCAGGTGGTGCAGGGCTTTTTGCATATGGTGATGGAACAGTATATGCTTCTGGTACAACTGTGAAAACGACTCAGGATACTTCTGGCGGTGTTCATGTAGCTGGCGGTGGGACTCTTTACGGATGGGACTTGGATGTAGAGACAAACGGTGAGTCTTCTGCTGCAATCCGAAGTGACAGAGGCGGCGGAACAATGGTGATCGATGGTGGAAATTATGTTTCCAACGGTGTTGGTTCTCCTGCTATTTACAGTACAGCAGACATTGCAGTAAGCAATGCCAGCCTTACAGCAAATGGTTCTGAGGCAGTTTGCATTGAAGGTCTGAATTCTATTCATCTTTATGACTGTGATCTCACTGGAAATATGAGTGATCTGGATCAGAACGACAATACCTGGACTGTAATCCTTTACCAGAGCATGTCTGGTGATTCTGAGGTTGGTAACAGTACCTTCCAGATGGATGGTGGCAGCCTGACTTCTGAGAACGGCGGTGTGTTTTATACAACTAATACAGAGAGTACGATTACTTTAAATAACGTGGATATTAACTATAACGATGACAATGAATTTTTCCTGCAGTGCACAGGCAACACCAACCAGAGAGGCTGGGGACAGGCCGGGGCAAACGGAGCTGACTGCCACTTTACCGGTATTAGTCAGGATATGCAAGGAAATGTGATCTGGGATTCTATCAGTGATCTGGATTTTTATCTCACAGATGGCAGCAGCTTGACAGGTGCAGTTGTAGATGATGAGAGTTATGCAGGCGAAGGCGGAGAGGGATACTGCAACGTTTATGTAAGCGCAGATTCCACCTGGACTGTAACTGGCGACAGTACTGTCTCATCTCTGGAAAATGAGGGAACAATTGTAGATAGTAATGGAAAAACTGTAACAATTCAGGGTACAGACGGAACTGTGTATGTACAGGGCGACAGCGAGTACACCATTACAACTGGTTCCTACAGCGACACAGCAGATATGTCTGGAGCAACGGCAATCCAGGATCAGAGTGTTTATACAGTTGAGAAACCGGATCAGCTTTAAAATTGGATAAAGAAACTCTCCAATTTGAAGATTATGGGCTTGATGAGTTATAAGAAAAAACACTGGGCTACACTTTATTGTGGCTCAGTGTTTTTTCGTTAAAAGAAGAGTGAACCTGAATTATAAAAATCCCGGTCAGAAAAGAAATATCAAGACAGTTCTTTTCTAAAGACCGGGATTTTTTATGTTAAATTTATAATCAAATTCGAATTCTCCGACGTAAGCAACTTCCGAAAATTCTGCTAAAAAGAAGGAGGGCCGGACCTTTTGGCCCGGCAAGTATGAAAAAGAAAAAGTATATTTATAATCTATGTAAAAAAGCTTTCGCTTTATTTGTTTATTAATATACGCGGAATTTGTGATCAATCTGTGAGAACAAATTGAAAAATATATGAGGAAAATCTAAAGAACTTATAAACTGGAACGCACCTGAAGTGACCGGCATAGGAATATACAGTATGAAAAAGCTGTGCATTCAAACTTAATTTCATGGTGATAAAATCTATCTACGATATATTGAAAATTTTATTCAGCTAAGAAAATTAGTCGTTGTAAAAGTTGTAATACTCATTTATAATGGAAAGAAGATTCAAGGTTATTGTTTACCGGAGATTTTCCAGTGTGAACAGTAACGATTCCAATGAGAATTTATAGGGAAAAACAGGAGGAAAACCTTGAAGAAAGAATTAGTTATTGTAATTGATTTTGGTGGTCAGTACAATCAGCTGGTTGCAAGACGTGTCAGAGAATGTAATGTATATTGTGAAATCTATTCTTACAAGACCGATCTTGAGAAGATCAAAGCCATGAATCCAAAGGGAATCATTCTTACCGGTGGACCGAACAGTTGTTACGAAGCTGATTCACCGACTTACCAGAAAGAATTATTCGAACTTGGTATTCCGGTGCTTGGGCTTTGCTACGGTGCACAGCTTATGATGCATGTTCTCGGCGGTAAAGTTGAGAAAGCAGATGTAAGTGAATACGGCAAAACAGAGTTGCTGGTTGACAAAAAAGATTCTAGAATTTTTGAAGGAGTATCAGAGAAAACAATTGTCTGGATGAGCCATACAGACTATATCTCCCAAGCAGCACCAGGATTTGAGATTTCTGCACATACAGCAGACTGTCCAGTGGCTACAGCCGAGAATGCGGAGAAGAAACTGTATGCGATCCAGTTTCATCCGGAAGTTCTCCATACAGTAGAAGGAAAGAAGATGTTATCCAATTTCGTACTTGGTGTATGCGAATGTGCCGGAGACTGGAAGATGGATGCATTTGTTGAGCATACAATTAAAGAAATCCGTGAGAAAGTGGGCGACGGCAAAGTCCTTCTGGCACTGTCTGGCGGTGTTGATTCTTCTGTAGCAGCAGGACTTCTTTCCAGAGCTATTGGCAAGCAGCTGACATGTGTGTTTGTAGATCATGGCCTTCTTCGTAAAGACGAGGGCGATGAGGTTGAGGGTGTATTTGGTCCTAATGGACAGTTTGACCTGAATTTTATCCGTGTGAATGCACAGCAGAGATATTATGATAAACTTGCGGGAGTTACTGAGCCGGAAGCGAAGCGTAAGATCATTGGTGAGGAATTTATTCGTATCTTTGAAGAAGAGGCTAAGAAGATCGGTGCTGTTGATTTTCTTGCACAGGGAACCATCTATCCAGATGTGGTAGAGAGTGGTCTTGGCGGAGAGTCTGCAGTGATCAAGTCTCATCACAATGTAGGCGGACTTCCTGATTTCGTAGACTTCAAGGAGATTATTGAGCCGCTTCGTGACCTCTTCAAAGATGAAGTCCGCAAAGCAGGACTGGAGCTTGGAATTCCAGAGAAGCTGGTATTCCGTCAGCCATTTCCGGGACCGGGACTTGGAATCCGTATTATCGGCGAAGTTACTGAAGAGAAAGTTCGCATTGTGCAGGATGCTGATTTCATTTACCGTGAAGAAATTGATAAGGCAGCAGAAGCTTATAAAGTTGAGAATGGCAAAGAACCATCCTGGATACCGAACCAGTACTTTGCAGCTCTTACCAATATGCGAAGCGTAGGCGTTATGGGCGATTTCAGAACATACGATTATGCAGTGGCACTGCGAGCAGTGAAGACGATTGACTTTATGACAGCAGAGTCCGCAGAGATTCCGTATGAAGTACTGAACAGGGTTATGAATCGTGTTATTAATGAAGTTAAGGGAGTTAACCGCGTATTCTACGATCTGACCAGTAAGCCACCGGGAACGATTGAGTTTGAATAATGAGCAAAATCCCAGAAATCCTTTATTTACAAGGGTTTCCGGGATTTTATTTTTGTCCGTGATGCTACGGTGATGTTAATGGGGAGAAAGTGTCTTATTTTTGGGGATTTTTTGTTATTATATGATACTGTACGTTTCATATGTTTTTATCTTCTGCATTATCATTTGTGGCTCTTACTTCATTGAGAGCGTCAGCAAGCTTCCTGTCTTTTCCCGGATACAAATGAGCATAAACTTTCCAGGTTGTCTCCGGTGATTCATGTCCAAGCCGGTCCGAAATCTCCTTGATGGAAAATTTCATATCGATCAGCATACTTGCATGGGAGTGCCGAAGATCGTGGATCCTGATTTCTGGAAGACCAGATCTGGCAGTTGCACGTTTAAATTCTGACCGCATACCGGATTTCTGAAAATAGAAGATACGCTCATCTGGTTCTATAGCCATGCTGGCAACATAATCCTGAAGCTCTTTATACAGAGATTGCGGAATGTTCACGACACGTTTGCTCTTTTCGGTTTTGGGTGTCTGGAAGTATTGCTCGCCTTTTATAACCACAAAGTTCTTGCTAATTGATATAGAGCAGTCCGGCAGGATATCCGCCGGAGTAATGGCCAGAACCTCTGCAGATCGAAGCCCGCCATAGAACATGAGGCTGAATGCCATCCTGTATGCGCTTTTCTTTTCAAACGTCAGAAAGTAATCAAATTGCTCTCTGGTCCAGATGTTCATTTCATCTGCACTGCTTTTCCCGATCGCACCAGCTGCAAGGCATGGATTGCTCCGGAGCTTATAGTATTTGACAGCATAATTCATGATAGCAGACATCTGGTTATTGATGGTCTTCAGATACGTCTGAGAATAAGGATTTCCCTTATCGTCCCTGTAATTAATCATGGCATCTTGCCACCGATGGATCACGATCGGAGTAATGTCACCGATCTTCATATCTTTAAAGAATGGCAGCAGTTTCATGTCTATCAGATACTGCTTGTTTTCCAAAGTGGTCAGTTTCAGCCGGGAGCTGCAGTCTGACATATAATTCTTGATCAGAGCAGAAAACAGGATATCTGGATCCTTGGCTCCCTGCGCCAGAAAGTCACGTTCCCATTCTATAGCCTCTTTTTTGGTAGAAAAACCCCTTTTGCATTTATGCTGACGCTTGCCAAGCCAATCATCATAGTAGAAGTTGGCATACCATTTTGTCTTTCCATCTTTGGTAAAATACTTATAAGCCGGCATCTGAATCCTCCATTATTAAACAAATGTGTCAAACAAATGTAATCAACAAATGTTTGACAAAAATGTTGAATATAGATATAATGTACTTAACAAGAGAACCGTTGGTCAGCGTACACCTGACCGCCGGATAAAACAATAGCTAAAAATAGCGCCTTATCTTACCAGGACGAGGGCGCTATTTTTTATGCATTAAATTGATAACAAGAGTTACAACTGCACAAAGCATAATTACAAAAGTAAATAAATCACCATATGTAACCATCAGCACCAGCCTCCTTTCACCAAAGTGTCCGGCGGCTGACATAACACCCCAACGGTTCCCCAGTTAAATATACTATTCTGTTTTTTCTTCTTCCATGTTCTCCATCATTCCCAAAAAGATACGCTTTCCCTTCTTGGATAACTGACGGTACCGCAGGATAATGTCCTGTTCGTCTTCTGAAGCAATGGCACAGCTGTATTCAGAATTACCCACAAGGTAATCCATAGAGGTGTCGAGGGCTTTTGACAGGCTTGCAGTGGCATCTATTCCCGGAATAGTCTTTCCGGCCAGAATGTCGCAGCAGGCTTCCTCTGTCAGCGTTGAATTTTTGATCAGATCCGGAAGGCTCATCTGCAACTGAGCCAAACGGGCTTTTATTCTTGCCTGCACTGCGGAAACTTCTTTCGGATCCGCAACAGCATATCTTGAAGTAGTCCGGCCAAGAATGTAATCTGCTGGCACACCGAAGCATGCAGCACTGCGATTAACAAATTCTGTTGACGGAAAAGAGTAACCTCTTTCGACATTCGATACTACTTGGCCAGAAAAACCTATTGCTTTTCCAAGTTCGGACTGACGCAGATCAGCCTCAGCCCGCAATTCTTTTATTCGTTCACCAATTGTCATAAAAACTATTCCTCTTATTAATATCTGTCACCGCGTTGGATTACAATATCAGAAATCTTATCGTTATCAATTATGAAACCTATATCTTCCGATACCTTATATGAAACCCACTTGTCTGAATTCAGTTCTGGCTTTGGAATTATTTTTCCGCAAAATTCAGCACCTTCAAATAGTATGACTACGGATACTGCACTGCTGTCAATAGAAGAAATAGTACTTTCGATATCCTCTGGATCAGCAGCTTCAATCTGGGCATTGTACATCTCAACCAGTTTCTTTTGAGTATCGGTAGCAGTGGCGTCGTCATAGCCCACCTGTACTGAAAAATATTTGGAATCATACGCTGAAAATAAATTCGAAATTGTATCACCGATTCTTATACCACGAAATGTTTTGCTATCAGGATAAGCAGAGGCCATTATATAATCTTCTGAATCAGGTATCTCAATAGGAGCATCATTTTTATCATATAATTTAAAATCTTCCAGTGAAAACCATTTTTCCTGATTCTCATATTGTGAAAGTAGTTCTTTGGCAGCTCCTTCTGGCTTATATTCCCCTGTTTTGTAGTCTTTAATTTCAAATGCGGTTGCATCAGCGGAAATCGGATTGACCCAATAATAAATCAGATCATCACTACTACTGTGGATATTCGTTATAGAAGAGCAACTCCAAGTATTGTCTTTTGTATAGTAGCAGACCGCCTCCATGGCTACGCCATCTGCTGATAAAATTACTTGTGCAACTGTTTGAGAATCTTCTTTTTTCTCTAAATCGTAAGAGGAAACTTTTTTAACACCCATATCATTCAACGACTCGGAAATTGCATCGGATAATTGGGAAGCATCTCCGGAAACGTATTTTTGATCGATATTAATGCCATAATCGGATGCTGCGAATACAGGGATAGTATTGGCAAAAATCAATGAGCAGGTAAGTGCAATCATTTTCTTTTTCATAGTCATTCCCCCCTTTTGCTTCGGTACCACTCGAAGCTTATTATTTTGCTTTCTTAAGAGGCTCGACAGTATCTTCTTCCTGCCGTTTTAAACATTTTATGTACCCCTTTAATTCACCTCGAAATTCCAACTGCGCATCATGCGGAAGTTGGTGAATCAATGCTAACCATTCGGAGTCCTCAGAGAGAATGTTCTGCTTTGAGTTTCTTTCTTTGCCCGTAAGTAAATAGTCGCTAGACACACCTAAAAATTCACAAATTGGGATTATCATTTTTGCGGGCGGATCAGTTCCTCGGTTCTTCCAGTTGGTCATAGTGCTTGTGTTTATTCCGATAGCCCGACATAAATCAGTGGCTGTCAAAGACTTTTCTTCAAGCAGTGATAAAATACGCTGAGTGATCATACAATTCTCCAAAATCCCAAAATGTGAAAAACATAGTTGACAAATTCACAAATTGGGATTAATATTAAAAATGTAATAAACAAATGTTTAATGCAAAACAAAAAAAGAGAGAGTTACATCGATAAATCGGAGAGCAATGCTTTATTGTTTTCTTCAATCATGGCCGCCACAGCAATGATAAGAGCCTCAGCAGATGCTTCCGACATAACAGTGTTTCCGGCAGGAATACCGTTTCTTAATAATTCAGAAAGAATCCGGCGGTTTTCGTCACCATAACGTTTAAGTCCAATTCTTCTGAGATTATCAATCCAATTATCCATGATAACTCCTTTCTGATTATTTTAATGCAATCGCAAACAAATGTAAACAACAAATGTAATAAACATTTGTTGAAAACGGAGGTGATATTTTGAAGCGAAAACTGTCTCCATGGTGCAAAGAAGTAAAGAAAACCCTAATTGACAGAGATATGTCTGTCACGGAATTATGCGGTGAAGTTGGGATGTGCAGGAACTATGTGACAACCACCATAAATGGAAGAATGTATGCACCTGCACTTGCTGAAAAAATCAGCAAGGCTCTGGATATCGATACAGAGTACACAATTTAATTACCATAACTTGATTATACAGCTTATAGAAGGAGAGAAAAATGTCGAAATTTGCTACGAAAGCAGCGGCTAATATGTTTTGCCAGGCACGATATGAGGCGGCAAAGTCAAATGAACGTCTGAGCAGCAGAGAAGGTGCTGCGGAAGAAATAGGAATCGACCGTACAAGGTTAGCCAGAATCGAACTTGGGAGCACAATACCATATCAGGAAGAGGTCCTTTTGATGGCTGACTGCTATAAGGCACCGGAATTGAAAGGAAATTATTGCCGGGAGATGTGCCCGCTTGGAAAGAACATGCCGAAGATTGAGAATGCAGGACTGGATAGAATCAGCTTGAGAATGCTTTCTTCTTTAAAGAAGATAAACGAGGCAAAGGAATCACTTCTTGATATTACGGCAGACGGAATTATCTCAGAAGAGGAAAAACCGGAACTGAAAAAAATCATTCAGACATTAGATGAAGTAAATGAGATCACACAAAATCTGAAAAATTGGATTGAGAGAAATCTGGAATGAGGTGCTTGGTATGGAAAATGCAAACGGTGTAATCAAAAAGCTTACATCTGCGGAACGTTCTTACTATACAGCCGCTGAGGTCAGAGAAATGATGGGTGTGAGCAGGGATACGGCATATCGCATGATACGTTCTCTTAGATCGGACCTGATAGCTGATGGACAGCTTGCCAAGGGATATCCGTCAGGGAAAATCCCCAAAAAGGCATTTAACAAATTATACATGATTGAATGAAAGGAGTGGATACGATGGCTTTTTATAGAATCTGCCCGGATTGCGGAGCGTATCTGGATCCGGGAGAACAGTGCAGTTGCCATGAAGAACGCCTGATCGAAATGGAAAGAAAAGAAAAAGCAACTGCATTTGTTGAAAAGATGATGAAAGAAGAAAAAAGTGGCCAGCTTCGCCTGGCAGTATAGGAGGGAAAGATGCTGACAGCAAAAGATCTTGAAAAATATCATCAGGCCGCAGAGCGGATCCTGAATGCAATGGACAACAGCCCGGTGCCGATCAGCTGGCACGAAATGGACAGAATGGCATTGCAGAGTGTTATCGCAAAGGAATTGATTCTCATTGACAAGGAGGCAAGGAAATGAATGTATGCAAGGTGCCGGATATGTACAAAGACATGGAATATAAGTATATCACAGAAGATTCCAAAACAAGGGTATATCTGTCCGTGGTGCGAGAATTCAATGAGGCAGAATATGAGAAATACTACATCCGCAAAAAGAAAGAGAAAGTGAGAAAGAGAATCCTTTTTATTGCAAGAGCTTTGAAGTATGCACTTCCAGTCCTGGCAAGCACGATTCTTTACAATATGCTTTCAAATAAGCTTTATCTTGAAAGAGGAAGCTATGAAATTGGCTCAGAAATAGTTTTTGTTGGAATATTCGGCATCGCACTGTTTGGGTTTCTGAATTGGTTTATAGGAGGTGATGAACATTAAAAAGGTCTTGGATAATAAGGGGAAAGCGGAGTGTAGACGGCACCCACGATCCTATCCAAGACCAGTCAGAACTTTTAAAAACAGGTTATCGACCCTTTGTTTTTAAAGTCATCGTCATTTTATCACAAAAATAGGAGGTTATCAAGTAGATGAAAGATGTTTTAGGAAGCTTGCCGGAAGTTATCACGGCATACAAAAATTACAATCTGCTGGTTCCTACAGCAACGGACGTGCAGCTCAATCCATTCTACAAATTCCATGTAGAAGAGGTTCCAGTCGATCTGGGTGAGAACAGCGGAGATATTTTCAAGGTTGGTTCAGTTAAGACAGGTAAGCAGGATGAGAGAGGAAAAGACATCTGGGAAGATGTGTACTCCCTGTCAAAGCCATTATTGAATAAGATGGCAATGGCGGCCGGAATCCAGTTCAATCCAAAGGAAACATATGGCGAGCGTATCGACCGGGTCACATACCGGGCGCAGGCACAGGGTGCCATGCGGAAAGCCGATGGAACAGCCAGAACCGAAACAGATCAGAAAGTAATCTGCCTCGAGGACGAGGAAGATAAATACCGCATTGAGTTTTCCGACAAAGCTGCCAAAGGTATTGTTGACGAAAAACAGGCAAAGGCAGCTGCTGAGATTTATGCAGGCCAGTGGGTGGAATCAAAGAATAAATGGGGAAAGAAATGCCAGGCATTTGTGATTGCCAAAGAGGATCGGGAACGATATATTGAACGTTCCGTTATGGTAAACATGGCACTTCTGAAAAAGACCTGGGCTGAAAAAGCAATGACTGGAGCAAAGCTTCGTGTCATTAGAGCATTGCTTGGCGTAAAGGGGACATATACAAGAGCAGAACTCCAGAGAAATTTTGCTATTCCTACGGTTATCTTTTCACCGGATTTCTCGGATCCGCAGGTCAGACAGGCAATGCTGACACAGGGAATGAATTCTGTAAACAATATGTTCGGAACGCCGCAGATCGGCATCAAAAGAGTTGATTTCGATACGGAGAACAATACATTTGATCCTGCCGATCTGGATAATCCGGCGTACGCTTCGGATACAGAAACTGAAGATGATTATCCACCGATGCAGGAGCCGGACGTTGTTCCTGAGCCGGATCCAGAATCAGAACCCGAACCAGACCGATCAATGGATTTCCAGTGTTCCAGATGCGGTGAGGTCATAAATGAAAGAGTTTATGAATATTCAATCAATAAATTCGGAGAGCCACTTTGCATTAAATGTCAGAGAGGAGGCGGACGTAGATGAAAATATTACATACAGCTGATTGGCATATTGGCCAGTTCAAAGGTCCTGTGGTGGACGGAGTGAATCTCCGTTCACAGGATACAGTGAAATGTCTTGAGTATATGGTTGATGTAGCTATTAAAGAACGACCGGACATTGTTTGCATTTCCGGTGATATCTTCCACCAGGAGCAGATCGGTCCGGTACGATATTCGGATGAAATGATTCATGCGACCAATATCATCACATCATTGGCGCATTTCGCAGGCTATGTGATCGTAATGAGAGGAACACCGAACCATGATGGAAGCGGACAGTTCCGAGTACTGAAAAGAATGCTGCTGAACGTCAATAACGTATGTGTTGTGACGGAACCGTTTGTTATCAAAACGAAATATGCAGACATTGCTTGCATACCTGGATTTGACAAACAGGAGTTCAGAGCAAAATTCCCTGGTTTATCTGCAGATGAAGAAAATCTGGCATGGACGAAATATATTTCAGATATGGTTTTTGCACTGAGAGCAGAGTGTGAAAAGACACCGATTCTCATGGCGCATTATACGGTTCCTGGTTGCAACATGGAATCAGGGCAGACCTCCTTCTTCACAAACTTTGAGCCGGTCATTCCAAGAGAAGCTTTAATTGCCGCAAGATATGAGGCGGTGCTTCTTGGTCATATCCATCGCCCGCAAATCATTGAAGGATTTGACAATGTATTCTATTCCGGAGCGATCAATGCAATGAATTTTAATGATGAAGGACAGGATCGTGGATTCTGGATTCATGAATTTAATGAGAAAGGCACTCTGGTAAAAGGACATAGATACACTACTCCATACAGACAGTTCCGCACTATCACCTGGGATCCTGATGAAGTTGGCGACTATATCCGTGAAGGGGCTATGTATCTTCATAGAACAGGCATTTCAGAAGATGTGACGGATAAGATAGTCCGGGTGCGGTATTCCTGCACATCTGAACAGAAAAAGGCGCTCAACATTCCACTACTGCAAAAGAACCTGTATGAGCTTGGTGCATTCTATGTGGCAGATATTGAAGCAGAAAGCACTATTGACATCACGAACCGCGGGCTTCTCTCGGAGGAAAGCGACCCAAGGTTGAATCTGAAAAAATGGTTGGAGGAAAAGACATTTAAGAATCCAGACAAAATCGTGGAGCTTGCCGAGCCAATCATAGCAGAAGCCATGAAACAGAGTACCACCGCAGAGATTCACGGTGTGTTTAAGCCGGTATCCATTTCTGTCAGAAATTACAGAAACTACAAGGAAGAAAACTTTGATTTTTCAGACATTTCATTCTGCACGATCAATGGAGTAAACGGTGCAGGAAAGAGCAGCCTTTTCATGGATGCTATTGTAGATTGTCTGTTTGAAGAAACCCGTGAGGGAGACTGTAAGGCGTGGATCCGAGGTACAGAGGATGCAAGAAGCGGTTCCATAGAATTTATTTTCGACATCGGAGAGAAACGATTCCGGGTAGTCCGCACCAGAACAAAATCTGGAAAACCAACACTGAACTTGTCACAGTATCAAAAAGAAAGTGCTGACTGGATGAATCTGTCCAAGGAAAGAATCATTGACACACAGGCTGAAATCGAGAAGCTTCTTGGTATGGACAGCATGACATTTCGCAGCTGCGCATTGATCATGCAGGACCAGTATGGATTATTCTTGCAGGCGAAGAAAGATGAACGTATTGCTATCCTTGGAAATCTGCTCGGGCTTGGAATCTATGGAGTTATGGAACTGGATTCAAAAAAGAAACTCTCCGAACAGAGAAAAGAGCTGGCTTCGAAAAAAGAAGCTGTCCGAATCAAAACGGATTTTATCAAATCCAAAGGAGATCCGGAATCTGAATTGCAGAAAGCAGAGGAAGATATTCAGCAGCTTAATAAAGATATTGAGGATTTAAGCGATACTCAAGGACAGTTGCTGAATAAACATGCTCAGATTGAAAAAGCAGAGCAGGAGTGCCGCAAAGCTTCGGAAGAATTGGATGATTGTCATAAGAGACGCAGATCCATTTCAGATGAAATCTCAAGTAAGACGCAGATTTTAGAAAACTGTAATGCCGCATTGGAATCAGCGAATGAGGTCAGAGAAAAAGCCGCCGAATATAAACAGTTGTCCGAACAGATTATAGAGCTGGAGAAAGACGTTCTTAATCATGACAATGCAAAAAGAAATCTTGCTGGGTATAATGCTGACATCCAGAATTGCCAGAATATCATAAACGATGCAAAGCGTCGAAATAACGACATTGCGAATCTTATTGAACAGCTTAAAGCAGAACTTCCGGATAATTTGGAAGAAAAACTGACGGAGCTGGCTCAGGCGAGGACGCAATGCGAGGAATTACAGGAAAAAAGACATTTGACTTCTGTTGCGGAGCAGGAACTGCAACAGATAAGAGCAACGTATTCTCAGCGTATATCAGAAGCAGAGAACAGGCGGAAATATCGTTTGGACAGAATTTCCGAGATAAGACAGCAGGAGGAATTTATGAAGAATTCCGGTTGCCCTGATATAGATAGAGCAAGCTGCAGGTTTCTCGCAAAAGCAATCGATGATGTAAAGAGTTTACCAGAAGAAGCAGACCATCTGGAAAAATGTGAGGAAGAAATAGCAGCATTGAGGATCAAACGAGACGAAGAAATATCCAAAAAACAGGATGAAATTTGTATTATCGGATATGATGCTGAAAGATTAGAACTTTTGATAAGAAAAGCACGTGCACTTGTAAAATATGAAAACTTGAAAAAGGATGCCGAGAAAAAGAAACTTGAAATCGCCCGTTTAGAGACAGAAAAGAACACCAACAGTAAAACGATAGGGCAGTATGAAGAAATCCTCTTAGAGCTCAATATAAAGGCCCAGAAAGCAACTGATATTGTTGCTGCGTTATCTGATTCCGTTATTAAGCATGATGATGCTGTATGTAAAAGAAATTCGGTAGCACATTTTGCAGACCAGGAAAAGGAACTTCCGGTGTATGAAGAAAGAAAACAGCATATTGATAAGAGACTTACTGAATTATATCAGGAACGGAGCAAGGAAGATGCCAACGAACTTGTTTTACATAACAATCTTCGTGAAGCGGAAATAAAACTGGAAGAATTAAGAAAAGATATTGAAGGCAGTGAAGCTCTTGAAGAAGTTGAGAGAAGATTAAAATCTACAAAAGAAACTCTTGAAAAAGCGCAGATTCAAAAAGGCGTACTGACACAGAGAGTTGAAGATGTTGAGGCAATGCGTTCTGAAATAGCTCTTTTGAATAAAGGTATTGCTGTTGCAGCTGAGAAAGCTGATTGCTACGAGGCTTTGAAACAGGCATTTTCACAGGACGGAGTTCCGCACCAGATCATCAGGAACATCATTCCTCATATCACAGATACTACGAACAATATTCTCGGCCAGATGACTGGTGGAACGATGGGAGTGGAATTTGTGATGGAGCGCACCGTCAAAGGAAAGGACGGAGACAAGGCAACGCTGGATGTTCTGATCAACGAATATGGCAAGACAACTCTTCCATATGCTTCCAAGAGCGGAGGCGAGAAGGTAAAAGCTTCTCTTGCTGTTATCCTTGCATTGTCCGAAATCAAGGCAACAGCGGCAGGAATACAGCTTGGAATGCTCTTTATTGATGAACCACCATTCCTTGATGATGAGGGTGCACAGGCTTATGTAGATGCCCTTGAGACGATTCGTGATCGATATTCTGATGTGAAGATTATGGCTATAACTCATGACGATGCCATGAAAGCGAGATTTGGCCAGGCTGTGACAGTAATTAAAACAGATGATGGTTCAAAAGTAATCTACTAAGCGGGGGAATTTATGGCGAAAAGATATTATTGGTTAAAGCTTCCTGACGGATTTTTCCGTCAGAAGGCTATCAAAAAACTTCGGAAGATTGCCGGAGGAGACACCTACACAATTATTTACCTGAAAATGCTTCTTGTGGCGATGAAACAGGATGGAAGACTTTACTTCGAGGGAGTAGAAGCAACATTCTATGACGAGCTTGCTCTGGACCTGGACGAAGAAGTTGAAAATGTAAGAGTGACGGTTATGTTTTTGATTCAGCAGGACCTCATGCAGCTGATTGACGAAACCGAATATTCACTGTCGGAATGCTCCAAAATGACAGGGTCGGAAAGTGCCAGTGCTGAAAGAATGAGACGGTTAAGAGACAAAAAAGCGTCACAATGTGACATTGAAGTGACGGAACAGTTACGCATAGGTGACGTAGAGAAAGAGATAGAGTTAGATAAAGAGAAAGATAATAAAAACATTAGCTTGGAGCTTAAAGACTCCAAGCAGAACACGTTCATCTCTCTTCCTCTGATTACAGGCTCAGGAAACTACGATGTGACATTTAATTATCTCAATTCACTGAGAGAACTGTTTCCGGCATTGGATGTTGAACAGGAGTTTAGATCAATGGCAGCATGGCTTGACAGTCACCCTCGTAATCGTAAGACACCTAGAGGAATCAAGAGATTTATCACTGGTTGGTTAGAACGTTCACAGAATTCAATGCCGGCATCCAGAACACCGCAAGCACCTGTAGCTACAAAGAACATGTCAACGGATCAGTATATGGAGGCAACGGCCGGCTGGCGCGAAGGGATGGGTGATTGAAGTGACACCTCAAGAATTTGATTTTGTCAGAGCTTCGATCAAAAGTGCCTATCCAACATTTAATGTCATGCCAGACCAGTACAGCATCAGAATGTGGTACCGCATGTTGGGAGACCTAGACTATAAGCTTTGCGAAACAGCATTGATGGAACTGTTTGCCACTCATACATATCCGCCTCAGATATCTGAGATACGAGAGAAATGTGCAGAATATACAGTTCCGCACCTCAAAGACCAGGGAGAAGCCTGGGGAGAAGTACAGAAGGCTATAAGCCAGTATGGATATTACAGGCAGGAAGAAGCACTGGAAAGCCTGACGCCGATAGTCAGAGAAGCGGTAAAGCGGCTTGGCTTCCGGGAGATATGCCTCGATGAGAACCAGGATGCTGTCCGAGCGCATTTCTTCAAGATATATTCAACCCTGATCGAGCGCAAGACGAACGATGCAAAGCTTCCTCCGAGTATTCTGGAAGCGAAAAATAAATATATTGCACAGCTTACCACACACGAAAATGCGGCAATAGAACAACAGCACCGGGAACAGATAGCAGAAGAACCAGAACGTGCGACACCAGAGTATATAGATATGCTGATGCGGGAACACGGATTCAAGAGGTGACAGCATGGAGCAGATAGAGAAAATACAAGGAACGGAGAAAGAGTTCATAAAAGTTTTTCAAGAGCTGTGTTACAGCCGGAGTTCATGGCAGGTGTGGGCCGATCTAATGGCGGCAATGGCTTGCACACTGGCGAATTCGGTTGATAAGACGGAACCGAGATACACTGCAAGAGAGAAAGAATATGCAGAGTGCATCAAACGCCTTGGCGGGGTAGAGAAGCCGGCCAAATGCTTTGCGATTGTGGTTGAGGCACTGGAACGCAATCCGGATCAGGACTTTCTTGGAAAACTGTACATGAGCCTTGAGCTAGGGAACCACTGGAAAGGGCAGTTTTTTACACCATACAATGTCTGTGAATGTATGGCAAGCATAACAATCAATGACAATGTACAGACATTGGAAAAACAGGAATGGATATCTGTCAATGATCCGGCGTGTGGAGCAGGAGCAACTCTTGTAGCAGCGGCAAACATATTCCACAGAAAAAAGATAAATTATCAGACACGGGTTTTGTTCACCGCCAATGACATAGACAGGGTAGTTGCCCAGATGTGTTACATACAGCTTTCGCTTCTTGGGTGCGCAGGCTGGGTGGCTGTTGCAAATACGATATCCAATCCGGTGTGCGGAGATCCACTGATGCCGGTTGAAAAGCCGGGACAGGAATTCTGGTACACACCGTTTTATTTCAGGGGAGAATGGAACTGTAGACGGCAGATTCAGATATTTAAAGAAATGTGCGGTTCATGGATAACTCCGATTGAAGAACGCAACCCTGGGAAGATTACTTTTTATTTTGATTTCGAGAAAGGAGATTACAAATGTCAGAACAGTTAAAACAGGAACTTGAAGCTGATACTGACCGTTTAGAGGCGGAAACGGTTGCAGACAGTGAAACAATAGGGGAACAGGAAGAGAAACCGACAGAGGGCAAATTAGAGGCCCAGGAAGACGATGAATCAAAGGAAGAGGATACAGTTCCAATGGGAAAAGCCTCTCTTGTTGATATTGTTTCCGGGATTCCAGCTCCGACAAAAGAAGAAGTTGAAGCAGCAGAAGCTGAAAATGCAAAGCCGGTAAAGCAGAAAGCCAGAGAAAAGCTGGAAGCAGAAAAGAAGAAGGCAACACAGAAGAACTTTGCGGATCCGGTCATTACTTACCTGATGAAAAGATGCGAAGAGGATCAGGGGCTTGCTGAAGATGTGATGCAGGAGGGAAAGACCTGGAACAAGTGCTTTAGTTATATCGTTGAGCAGGCCAGGAAGCAGTCGAATGGCAGATCCGCTGCAGTTGAAGACCAGGTTGTATATGAATGGGCAGAGGATTATTACCACAAATATGAAAAACCGAAACCTGTTAAAAAGGAAAAAGGTAAAAAGCCTGTGATAACAAAAAAGCCGGTTACACCAACAAAAACTACCGAAAAAATCACAGATAATGAGAAAAAATCACAGGAAACAAAAGATAAACCTCAGATTTCTGAAAAGCCAGTGAAAAAAGATGCTGCTTCCAAGCAGCGGAAAACTGAAAAAACCAGTACCAAAAGCAGCGAACTGTCTGGCCAGATGTCATTGTTTGATCTTCTGTAGGAGGCTGTCGCATGGAAAAGAGAAAATTAGCAAAGATTCCGAGGGAGGAAGCCTCTGATGAAATGGTCAGATTTGCGGAAAGAGCTGCAGGCACACATATCGTAACGACCAAAGATATAGAAAAAGATCTGTTGATGGTAACATTCTATCCAATCAGAAAATTGAAGAAAGGAAAAAAAGACGCTCAGTTAAGAACGTTTTTTTCCAAGAATGATTACATATCACAAGATCTGACCGTTGAAAAAGTGAAATGGCTGACTGCAGCTTATGACAGAATGTATGATATCAGCCTTTATGAACATCATTGGGATTACAAAGAAAGCACAGGCAGATGGACGCCGAATATGTTTTTCTGGACGGATGCAGACATTGATCGTATGCGCAGCTTTTTCAAGGAATGGAGCACAGAGAAAGATGCAAGAGACTGGACAGCTGTGACACGCTTTCAGGATATGGTCAAACAAAAACGTCTTGATGAAAGACATGCCAAAGAAACCAATCCAATTGATGCGCTTATGGAAACGGTCAAAGAAATCCCTGATGAATTTAAAAACTGGGTATCAGATAAGGCGATGTCATTCAGCAGATATCTGATTTACTCAACAAGATCAAAGAATGAGGCTCTGGTGCATTGCACTCATTGTAATGGGGTGACACTGGTAGACAGAACGAAAATTCGGTTAAGAAATAACGAGAAGGGGATATGCCCCCTTTGCGGAAGTCCGGTCACCATTAAAGCCAGAGGCAGGATGCCGGCACGCATATGTGACAGGAGGATTGTTTCATTTATTGATCCAAGAGAAGAGGGGTTCCTGTGGCGGTATTTTACAGCATACAGAGAAGTAAAGCCGGATGGAAAGACAAATGATGGATTATTTGAGATCGTAAGGACATTTTACAAATTTGCACCGAACGGAACGCCATGCACCAGCAGTTATGAATACAGAGAGTATAAACAGACTGGTATTGTACGGTGGTGCACAGATGAAGGATACAGAGAAAGTTCATACTGCACCTTATATCCCGGAAACCTGCCGGAAGCATGGAAAGACACTCCGATGAAATACTCGGCACTGGAAATTTTGGCGGAGAATAGACCGAGTGAACAGATACATTATGCAAAGGCAATCAACAGATACAGAAAGTTTCCGCAGCTTGAATGGTTTATAAAAATGGGGCTGTATAAACTGGCCGCACATCTGATCAACGAGTTTCACGATGGTGCTTTTGGGTATGAAAGCCGGAATGGAATTAGGGGACTGAGAAAAAGTGGAAAAACAATATTTGAAATTCTTGGCCTTACGAAGGAAAACACGCGAATACTGCAGTCTATTGATGGAAACATTGATGAACTGAGATTATTGCAGGAAGCGCAAAGCTCTGGTTACAACCTAAAAGCGGAAGAACTGGAACGGTTCTATAAACTTTTCGGATGCAACACAACGCTGATCCGGAAGGAGAACAGGAAATCGACCATCCATAAGATCTGCAGATATATTGAACGCGAAGGTGCTGATTATCGCGTGGGAGAGAGCGGACAATGTTGGCGATATTCCTATATGCAGTGTAAAGAAAGACCGGATATCAGAGAAGAACGTCTGCAGAATTGCGCTAAGGACTGGCTTGATTATTTGAACTGGTGCAAAGAACTGAAATATGATCTCAACAATATGTTCTTCTATTTTCCGAAGAATTTCAAGAAAGTACATGATCGGACAGCTGCGGAATATCAAGCATTGCAGGATAAAAAGGCAGCGGAAAAGAAACGCCGGGAAGATGAACGGATAAAGCGGGAAGCCGAGGTCATGAAAAAACTTCTGGAGGAAATGCTCAAAGAGAATGCCGGTATAGACAACGCTTTCTTGATAAAAGGAAAAGGATTGATATTGAGAGTGCCAAGAGATACACAGGAAATCAAGAATGAAGGAGCTGCCCTTCACCATTGTGTTGGAACTTACGTTGACCGAGTGGCCAAAGGGCAGACACACATCTTCTTTGTGCGCAGAGTGGAAGAACCTGATACACCATATTTCACAATGGAATATAACAATGGTCGCGTGATCCAGTGCAGGGGAAATCACAACTGTGGGATGCCGGCATCGGTAAAAGCTTTTGTAGCTGCATTTGAGAAGCTGATGAAAGAACGAGAAGAAAAGATGGAAAGGAAGTGCGGATAATGGCGAAGCAGAGCATCAGAAGTATTCGAAAAGGAAGCGTTCAGTGGAACGAAGAAGACCGATTGCAGATGGTTTCCATGCTGGCAAAAGCAGGATATGCAGTCCAGATTGTCAGAAAAGAAGTTCCCGGAGGCGAAAACAGAAAATCAGCTCAGTACGAATATGTGATCGAATACGGAGAGAAGGTGGAATGATGAAATTCATAGCCAGGAAACCTGTTGTAAAGACGAGGGTTTACAAGAGATACGGTCTTGTATGCGTAGAATATAAGCCATGCTACTGTCCGAGGTGCCGGAATATATTAAACGCAGGACCGAACTATCAACCGAAATACTGTAGCGAGTGCGGACAGAAGATTGACTTCTCAGAAGTGAAGTGGGAAGAAGAAAGAATTCTTGAACATGCAGAAAGGAGTTTGACAAATGAATAAGAGCGGTATTGAATGGTGCGATCACACATGGAATCCAATCACCGGTTGTCGGCATGGCTGTTCTTACTGCTACGCCGACAAGATGTCACTCCGTTTTTGCGGAAACATGAAACGAAATATGCTCCAGACAGGGCAATATCGAATAGAGGGAGATCTGTTCGTTCTGGATGAACCGTTCATGAATGAAGATGGAAAGCCTGTCATATATCCATTTGGATTTGAACCGACATTGCACAGATACAGATACGATACACTGGACAAGCTGAAACAGGGGCAGAATGTGTTTGTTGGAGCAATGGCCGATATATTTGGCGAATGGGTGCCGGACAGTTGGATAGACGATATCTTTGGTATTTGCGAAAAACACCCCCAGCACAATTACTTGTTTCTTACCAAGAATCCGAAAAGGTACACCCAGTACGGTGTGCCTTCCGGAAAAGGAAATATGTGGTATGGAACAACTGTGACGAATAGTGAGGACATGGAACGGATATACCAGCTTCCAACTCTGCTAAACACTTTCGCCAGTATAGAGCCATTGCTTGAAGATATAGACGAAAACATTTCTGCACTGAAATATTTGAACTGGATCATCATCGGCGCCGAGACAGGACACAGGAAAGAGAAAGTGATTCCTAAGTTCGAATGGATCAAGAGGATTGTTGTAGAAGCTGATTACAATGGGATACCGGTATTCATGAAAGACAGTCTGGTTCCGATTATTGGCGAGAAGAATATGCGCAGGGATTATCCGAAGGAACTGCAAATTCGTAAGAGAAGCGAGAAAGTTAATAAAAGACTCAGCGGCAGTTGTATGTTGTGCGGAAAGACAGAAGATAAAAACAAGATGGTTACCTTGACAGCAAGAGCGGTCAGGGGCGGCAAGGCGGCATCGTTTGGCCATATGTGCCATTCCTGTTTTACAAAATGGCTGACTGCTCACAATATACCGGTGCCGGACCTGGAAAATAAAAAGGAGATTGAAGATGGCGAAGAGAAGCTGTAGAAGAACAACTGATGAAAACCTTATTCATAAAAAAGCTGTGGAAATGAGAAAGAAGACAGATGAACAGCTTGTGCATTATGTGGAAGATCGTGTGGAAAAAGCACGAAGTGAGGGCTTCAATTGTGGAAAAGCCAGTGTTCCAAAAACCGGAGAGGGAGCAAAGGAGTTTATCGCATTCCTTCAGCTGAATAAGATTCCGGGAATTGGAGCAGTAACAATAAACAAACTCATAAAGGTAGCGGAAGAAAATGGATACTTATAAGCGTTCGATAAGAGGTCTGCAGAGCAGATCTAACGGGGAACATTTTGAGGGAATGATAATTGCGGCATCCAGATTCTATGAAGAAAGAGGAATTGCAGCAGTTGATAAAACTCCGGAAGCATTTAAGGTACTGAAGGCAATGGACAGGAACAGAGGGCAGTTCATCTGCTGTTTCACTAAACAGGCTCAGCCTGATTTCAAAGGAATTCTCATGGATTCAACCATGATCTTGTTTGATGCAAAACATACGGACAAGGATAAGATCGGCAGAGATGTAGTTACTGCTGAACAGCAGGCGTGCTTTGAACGGTATATGAAGCTTGGAGCAATGTGCTTTTTGGTTGTGTCTCTGGAATTTAAAGAATTCTACCGAGTTCCGTGGGTGGTGTTCCGGGACATGAAGAAGATTTACGGACACAAGTACATGAACCGGGAGGAGCTGGAACCTTACAGGATCAAATATTCAAACGGAGTGGTGAAATACCTCGATGGTATTGTCCTCCGGGAAAGGAATGAAGATGAAAGTACAGAAGTATGAGATTGCCAGAGTTATTGACAAATTAAAAAGTATTGTGCAGAAGAATGACCAGTTTCCGGCACTGGGCGGGATTCTGGTAAAGGACGGGTATTTAATTGCCTCCAACTCCGAGATCACAATGAAGGTCAAATTAGAGGCCTCAGAAGGCAGTTATTTTATTATTCCAATGAAAGCCTTTGACTTGATCAAAAATCTTCCAGATGGAGAAATCGACATCAGCGCAACTGACAAGAATGTAGTTATGATCAAGATAGGAGCAATTAAAAATAAATACCAGAGTTATCCTCCGGAAGAATTCAATTTTGATATTACAGAGGATCCGGAAGCGGATGGAGTGGAATTGAATGGCAAAAAGATCATGGAGGCTATAGGTCATGTTATTTATGCAGCAGCTGACGGCGGTGCGAATACACAGATGACCGGAATTTATTTTGAAGGTACAGACAGCGGAGTTTCCCTTGCCGCACTGGACGGGCACGTGGTCGCAGTAGATTCTGTTAAAGCAGAAGGCGCAAAGGACATGAAACTGATCGTGCCGAAGGCAACCGCCAAGAAGTTGATTTCCATGGGCGCGATCGACGATGTGACACTTACATACACCAAAAACAGTGCAGTATTCAAATCTGACGAATACACCATCTATACCAGATTGATCACAGGAAATTATTTTCCGTATCAGAAGATGTTTACTGATGGCGAAATCAATACATGTGCATCTCGCACGGCCCTGATCGGAGCAATGACCAGAGCAAAGATGTGTACAGAGGAAAAGCAGCCGGCAGTATTCCAGATAGAAGACGATGTGCTGAATATCAGTATTCGGGATAAATTGGCAGATTATCAGGAACAGGTACCGCTCCAGGAAACCGTATGCAAATCCATACGGTTGGGATTTGATTCCAAACTGGTTCTTGAAACGCTGAAAGCTTTTACCTGTGACAATATTGCACTGGGCTTCACCAGCCCAAGAACACCGATGATTGTGGAAGCAGAGGACAGCGACATGAAAGCCATGGTGCTTCCGGTTGCGATAAGGGAGGCGTAAACATGATTGAGATCATATCAGTAAAAGATATCAAAGACGCAACACCAGAGGAACTTGCAAATCTTCGCCGGAAGGGACTTCTTCCGGCGGAAGGAACCAGGAGAACATCTGGAAGACCTCTCAGCCCGTATGAGCGAACCAGAGCACAGGTGGCTGCTACTGGAAATAGATGGGCGATGGAAAACTTTATTGCCACGCACAGCTGAAAGGGGATGAAATAAATGAATTTGTATAGATATTATCAGCATGATGGATTCCGATGCGAAACTACAGCCGGAATTGTTAAAGCAAAAGACATGCAAGAGGCTGAAAAAATCGTAAAAAACCATTACGAAAAAGCATATCGAGGAGAATTCCAGCGCGATGGTTGGAAGCTGGAAGAAGTTGAGTTTTCTGATGATGGATGCAGCGAAATTTATTACGGGTGATTAATATGGCGAAGGTGTTATATAACTTATGCAAAAGGAATGGGACAGTGATGGAGTACTCCATCACTGGATCCGAAGTAGCTGAATTGATTAGCTGCAAAAAGCAGGATGTTTATAATTCTACGAGCTACGGCCAGATGATCCGGAAAGAATTTTACGTTGAAGTTGTAGACCGGCCACTGAGCCGAACGAAAGATCTTACATTACTTTTGGAATATGACCGGGTTTGTAGAGAAATTCTTGAGAGGTGTGGATGATGAAAGTATATAAAGCAGTGCATGAGAGAGAAAACAAGTGCAAGGAATTGCACAAAGAGATGAATATGAATGTAGGCCCGACCAGACTGGTCCAGCCGGACTTTTACCTGTTGGTCGATGTCGATGATATTCAGAAACAGGTAAATGCATTGAAAAATCAGGTAAACAGAATGAAGAGAACAGAAGCAAGGAGGAAATGGCGTTATGGAAGAAAAAATCATTAAGATACTGGAATTGGTCCAGATGAAAGAGGAAGGAATAGTTGAATTTACGGCGGAATCAAAAGCCTTGATCCATGAAGCTGCTGAAGAATGTCGGAAGCTTCCTTTGTACCAGGACAACAAAGACAAGGAGGAAACGTACAAAGAAGGGCTGACGGCGGGACAGGTATACGCTGATATGTGCTTCAAGATCATCAATGCCCCAACACCGTTTCATATGATGGCAGTACCTAAAATGATGCTACCGGTGATTGATGATAAATTGCAGGAAGAATTGAAAATGGAGGTAGAACATGACTGAATTAAAACCTTGCCCGTTTTGTGGTAGAGAAGCAGAGATAATAGCTGAAACGAAAAGAAATATCGGATTTACAATTTGGTGCGAATGCAAGGAGTGTAGCGCAAGAACTGAAGGATATTGCCCAAATATGGAAAACCCAGCGCACGCCATAAAAAGTATAGAAAGGTGTAAAGAAAAAGCGATAGAAAGTTGGAACAGGAGGACGAACGATGAGGTTGATTGATGCAGATAAACTTATTATGGCATTGAACGATTATGCACTGACAGAAGCGCCGGATGAAAGAGAATGTGCAGGTGAGAGAAGAATATCTAGTGCGGTATATTCTGCAATCCAGAATTGCATGAAAGCAGTAGAAGAACAGCCGACTGCTTTTGATGTGGAAAAGGTTACGGATGAAATTTTAAGAGCAAGCTGTATAGCAAGACCCATGGGGTGGAATCGTAAAAGAGAAATTATTGAAACGCACACGGCAATTGAAATCGTGAAAAGCGGTGGAGTTGAATGAGAGAAATTCTTTTTCTTGATGAGTTTGATCTGGAACATTATGAAGCAATTGGCAACATTTTCGACAATCCAGAATTAGCGCAAGGAAGTTTATGAGCCGGGATGATTACGCTTTTCCTTGCGCCGGCTGTCTTTGCGACCATTGTGCGAACAATTTGTACAGTTCAGACCAAATGGCGGGAGAAGCAAAGATATTTTGCTATGTTTGCGAGGAATGTCGATACTATGATGGGAACTTAAAAAATAAAGATATGAGATGCAAGCAGTGCGAAAATTATATCGTAACAAATGAACATGCTGAACGTTTGAGAAAAAAGATAAAGGTGGTAAAGAAATGAGGAAGATTAAGGAGAAACGTATGCAGAGTTATGTCCTTAGAGCCAGAAAAATGGTCCAAGAAGGAAAAAACAAAGAAGGGGCAGAAATGCTTAGTGAAGGATTGAACTATTACAGTAAAAATATCATTAAAGCTCTTACGCCATATGCAACTGCAGACGCCGGAATTATTTCTATGGTCCTGCGCAACTTGGCAGATGGTATCGAAAAGGATAATCCAGGAGCAAAAGAACTTCGCATGTGGACAGAAAACAACACCACAAAACCTGAATTGCAAGAAACAATTAAGGTAAAAAAACCCAATATGAGGTAGAAAATGACAAGAACTGAAACAACCAAATTCCTCGGAAAATTACTTACAGATACTCGCCTCGGAGGGGCTGGCTCGCACTGGGCCAGCGAGGTTAGTGTTGATCCATGGACACCGAAGGCAAGGCGGGTGGACTACATGGAATTTTCTCCGGCGAATCAATGCTCTGTGTCAGGAATAGAAAAAGGCATATTCACCTGCTATGAAATCAAGAGCTGCAAAGAGGATGTTTATAGCGGTAATGGTTTGAATTTCTTCGGGGAAAAGAATTACATTGTAACTACGATGGCGTGTTACAAAGACATTCTACCGGATTTCCGGAGTGGCAGATTTGCTAATTACATGAGCGAAAAGCACCCGGATTCGTCAACTTATTATGGCGTTATGGTTGCTATTCCGTTTTGGGGAGAGGCTACTGAAGAATTCAAAGACCCCACGCCATTAAGTGAGGACAGAAACTGGAAGTTGGAAATTGTATTACCTTGCAGGCAAGGGATAAGAACGAAGTCTATGACAGAATTACTGTTCTGCATGCTACGGAGCGGGCGTTAATAGGAGAGATTATAATGGATGTAAATGTACATGAAATTATTGTTTTAAGGGACAAAAAGGTACAGGCACGTACCCATAAGAAAAAGAGAATAAACAAAAAATGGGCAAAAAGATACGGTTTTAAAACATATGAAAATCAGTTGCTTGAAAACGGACAAATGATTGTAATGGGTCGGGAAATATACATGAATGAAAGAACGTACAAGGCATTGAAAAAACATGTTCGTTGACATTAAGGGGCAATCATTGAGAGGAGAATTAAGATGGCAATATTCCATAAAACATTGCAGCATCATGAAGATACAACAGAGAAAAGAGATATTTCTCAGGAAGATATAGAATTTCTGAAGAGATTACAGCTTGAGATGAATACTCAGGACACAACAGGAACAGCGGATCCTCGCTTCTGGGTTATTAAAGGCAGCGAGAGAGTAGTTGACAATGAAAATCCAGATGAACTTGTCCTGCAAGTAGATGGAAGCACCGTTACAAGCACAACGGAAGAAACAGTGAAGTATCTCAATGATAACATCTTGCCAGACTGCAATATCGATAGAGAAAACTGCAAAATTGAAACAGGGTACACATGGGATTTTAAACTGACGTACACGGAAGATGGAGAAGAAGAGTATGAGGATTTGTCAACGCAGGAAGTGAATGAATTTCTTGCCAACAATGGACATGATGGTACCATGATAATTGGTATTTCGATCAGACCATTTATGTACCCAAACACGATGTTTCTTACAGAGAAAGAAGCCAGGAAACATCTTGAGAGAAATTATTATCATTACTCAGAAGACGCACATACATATTGCATGGTTGCGTGGAGATCCCCGGAAGTAGAAAAATTATGGAAGATATTACGGGAAACAAAATGGGATTGCAAAGACAAAGAGCTTGAAAGCCATGAAGAAAAGTACATTTTGCATTACTGTATTTCTCTCATGCAGGAGCTGGTCGGATGTTTCGAAGAATGGTACAGATGGGTACATGGAGAAAATGCAATAGAAGAGCTGAGTGAAGAAGAAAGGTTCTGCTATAACATGTCGTATTTCCATATCGTTCAGGAATTGTTCTTGTTCAGGACATATCATTCCGGAGGGACATCAACGATGGCAAAATGCAGACAGCTTGGCGTTGATAGTGGAGATAACATTGAATTTAAGTTCAGCGAGGGGGAAGAGGATGACAGGTAAAGAATATCAGAATTTGGCCATGAGGACAAATGACCACAAAAATTCTGACAGGATAATTAAAAAGATTAATAATAACCAGCTTGTGAATAGTGACGAGCTGATCATACCGGATATTGGGGGTGTGCTGAATGGATGCCTGGGGCTTGCTGGAGAATCCGGAGAAGTATTAGATTTAATAAAAAAATGGGTATTTCATGAAAATGAGTTACATGTTGAACACTTGAAAAAAGAGCTTGGAGATGTGATGTGGTATGTTGCTATGATATGCGAATCCATGGAGTTGGATATAGATGAGATATTCCAGATGAATATAAATAAGTTGAAGGCAAGATATCCAGAAGGCTTCGATCCAGACAAAGCGAATCATAGAAGAACGGATGACATTTAAAGAAATAACTAAAGTAAGGAGAAGGACTGTTGGAATTATGTTAAAAAAATATGCGCTGAAAATGGGAGTAAGACCTTGCCCTTTCTGCGGAAAATATCCGACAATAGAAGGGCTTGCAGATAATCCAGGAATGTATGCAATCAGCTGCGAAGGAATCGAGAGCAATAGAGACAAAATAGGAGACCTTACCACAGAATGTGATCTCGTATCATTTGCTGGGAAAAACATATCAAGCGTAATAGAGGCCTGGAACAAACATTGCAGAGAAGCGGAGAGGTGAACGAATTGAGAAGTGTATTATTTTATATCGCAGGAGCTGCTACAGTAGGAGCGTTTTTTACATTATGGTGTGCCATAGCAGTACAGAGAGTGAGAAAAGAGAGTGAAGCATCCAAGTACGGAGAGCTTTGTGCGAGGATTCAGAAACAGATCGATGAAACAAGAATGAGAATTTCTTCTGTGAAAATGCAGCTTCATATAGCAGATCATGCTCTGGATCAGGCATTGCTCCAGTGGAAGTATGAGTATTTGATGAAACAGGAACAATGGCTTATCGAACTGATGTGCGGAAAAAGAGAAGAAGAAAAGCAAGAGGAAAAGCAATGAAGTGTAGTATCAGCACATATTATAAGATTTTGGACGCAGAATTATATAATTATGATGATGGTTATATGCAGCTGAATGTCGATATTGATACAAAAAACATCGATCTTGAAGAATATGTAAGCATGCAGAAAAAGAGCATTGCGGATATGTGCAATGTGCCGGAAGAAAAGGTAATTCCAATATCTCGATTAGAGTATGAAACATATACAGACGAGTAAAGAGAGGAAGCCCATATGTACAGTAAATGCCAGAAGTGTGGAAAGAAACTGACGGATCCCGAAAGCATCAAAAGGGGATATGGACCGGAATGTTGGAATAGCCTGACTACACATTATTACCGAAACCCTGTTGACTGGGAAAACTACAGAGTACCTGGGCAAATGAACATTGAGGATTTTTTGGATATGGGAGGTGGGGACAATGGCGATAAGAAAGATATGCCCTGAATGCGGGCAACAGTACGGCGCCAGACCAGCAGTGTCGAGAAAGGATAGGAAAACAGAAATATGTCCTGACTGTGGAACAAAGCAGGCACTTGACACTGTGAGGGATTTGTTGGGACCGGAAATGACCGATCAGCAATGGGAAGGATATAAAAGTGGATTTTTAAAAAGGTCGAGGGAGGGACAGCATGGACAGAACACTTTATAATGCCAGCGGGTGTAAGGATAAGACCGCTCATGATGCGATTTGTTCTGCATCAAAACCGCAGACACAGGTTTTCAGATCTGACTGGACGCGGAGAGACAACGAGGCAGATATGTTCGTAAAGATGGTGAAACGTCTGGCAAAAGGATTTAATTTTAAACTTTGCGACAGAATTCGATTTGAGGATCCGGAAACAGGAAAGAAATATTTGTGAGGTATGGCATGGACACAGAGAAAAAAGTACAATTCGTAGCACTGACAAAAGAGGAAATTGATGCAATGATTCAGCAGGCTGCCCTTGCCGGAGCGCAGGTTGCGTCTGATGCAATGATGGTAGGGCAGAGAAAAAGCGAGAAGGAGAAGATTGATCGTCGTTTGCATAATACTGATTTACTCCTTAGAAATTACAGAACTTTAAAGGCGAGCTACGAAAATGCCGTCTACAAGTCCAAGGAAGGGGAGGTTACAGAGGTGCTGGAAGACATCATGACCATGAAAGATGATAAGGTCATAGTGGAGAGCATCAAAACTTCGGCCAAAAGAACCGCTATCATGGTACAGCATATTGACAAAATGCTTGATGTATACCGTATCTATTGTAGCAAATTATCGGAAAAAGATAAGAGACGCTATAAGATTATTAAAGCCCTTTACATATCAAAGACGCCAATGACAATTGCAGAAATTTCAAAAAAATTTTCGGTCAGCAAGGTCACTGTTTACGAAGATATCAAAATTGCGAAAGAGCGCTTATCTTCGCTGTTTTTCGGAATTGACGGTCTGAAGTTTTTTTAATAAAATCAGAATAACGGAATCTGTTAACTTAACATTGACTTAATAACGAAAATGGTGTATGATATGCGAGTAAAATTTTAATCAAAAGCCATGAGCCACTGGGAAAAAACCAGTGGCTTTTTTAATGCAATCTTGGGAGGGAGGAAAGGATAGAAAGATGGGAATGCTCCTTTAAAATATTTTAGAGGAGATTACGCATGAATGGAGTAACAATATTATTTGTATATGCAGCTATCATGATCCTGGCAACAGTGATCCTGACAAAGAAAGAAAAAAATGTGGAACGCTTCTGTGTTGGAAGCCGTTCTGAAAACTGGCTGATGTCGGCTCTCAGCATTGCGGCAACATGGATCTGGGCTCCGGCATTATTTGTATCAACTGAGAAAGCATATTCTACCGGCTGGGTTGGCCTGTTCTGGTTTCTGGTTCCGAATGCCCTTTGCCTGGTGATATTCATTCCCTTTGCAAAGAAAATCCGGAAGGAAATGCCAGAGGGAATGACACTGTCTGGTTACATGAAAGAAAAATACCAATCCGATGGAGTGAAAAGGGTTTACCTGTTTCAGCTGATCGGACTGTCTGTTCTGTCAACAGGAGTTCAGCTTCTTGCGGGAAGCCAGATTCTTAGTGCAGTAACAGGAATTTCGTTCAAAACCATGACTATTTTGCTCGCTTGTATAGCAATTTCCTATTCTCTGTTCTCTGGAATTAAAGCATCTATGCTTACAGATGCTATTCAAATGGTATTCATGCTTGTTGCATGTAGCCTATTTGTAATATTCGGAGTAAGAAATACAGGAACACAGGGCATTATACAGGGCCTGAGTGGTATATCAGGAGACTGTACAATGCTCTTTTCTGGAAAAGGAGTAGAGATTTTCTTAGCCTTTGGGCTTCCGACAACGATAGGACTTTTATCCGGGCCGTTTGGAGATCAGAGCTTCTGGCAGAGGGCATTTGCAGTAAAAAAAGAGAAGCTGGGAAGAGCGTTTCTTCTTGGAGCAGTTCTTTTTGCGGTGGTTCCACTGTCAATGGGAATTCTTGGATTTATGGGAGCCGGTGCAGGATATCAGGCACAGAACCTTGGAATCATCAATTTTGAATTGATCCGCCACTTTTTCCCGTCCTGGGCAGTATTGCCGTTCCTTTTCATGATTGTTTCCGGTTTGCTGTCTACAGTGGATAGCAACCTGTGCGCAGTATCTTCGCTTACGACAGATATTGCAGGAGGAAAAGACATCAGGAAGACCAGAGCTGCAATGGCAGTGCTTCTGATCACTGGCATTCTGATTGCAAATATCCCGGGAATTACAGTGACACATCTGTTTTTGTTCTATGGCACACTGAGGGCGTCAACATTACTTCCAACAGTCATGACACTGAAAGGGGTAAGACTGAATGCAAAAGGGATTATCACAGGTGTGGTTGCTGCACTGGCTGTAGGGCTTCCTGTATTCGCCTACGGCAGCGTTTTGAATAGTGGACCATATAAAACACTGGGAAGCTTGCTGACAGTCCTGTTGAGCGGACTTATCGCCTTGGCTGCTTCCAGAAAGGAGAGACACTATGCTCGGTAGAAAACAATCCGTTCGAAATAATGAAGACTGGAAGAGTGCGCTTGATCACATTGAAGAGACGGTGCCAAAGAAAGAACTGGATTCCCTTGTGAAAAAGACAGTGAAAGACATCAAAGAGAAATGCAAGGGGAAAAAGGCAGCCTATGCATGGAGTGCGGGAAAAGACTCACTGGTACTTGGAGAGATATGCGAGAAAGCCGGTATTGATCAGAGCGTCCTTGTAAGGTGTAATCTGGAATATCCGGCATTTATTGCATGGATAGAGCAGAATAAACCTTCTGACCTTGAGATTATCAATACCGGACAGGATATGGAATGGCTGAAAAAGCATCCGGATATGCTGTTTCCGGATAAAAGCAATAAGGCAGCACAGTGGTTTCATATCGTACAGCACAGAGGACAGGCGAGATATTATAAAGAACACCAGCTGGAAATACTCCTGCTCGGACGCAGGAAGGCTGATGGCAATTATGTTGGAAAAGATAATATCTACACTAATTCAGCCGGAATCACCAGATACAGCCCTCTTGCAGAGTGGAGGCACGAAGATATCCTTGCATACATTCACTATTATGATGTGAAGCTCCCACCCATATATGACTGGGAGAAAGGATATTTATGCGGCACACATCCATGGCCTGCCAGACAGTACATGGAGACAGAACAGCAGGGCTGGAAAGAAGTTTACGACATTGATAAGACCATAGTTGAAAATGCGGCACAGCATTTCGATGGAGCCAGAGATTTTTTAAAAGCTATCAAATAGCCGGTTGCAGCCGGAGGCCATTGCCCTTCAGAAATGGAGGACAAAATGAAGGTTATTAAAAAGAGACTGGATGATCTTAAACATCCAGAGAAAAATGTCAGAATTCATTCTGAACAGCAGATCAGGGAACTGAAACGCTCCCTTGAGAAGTTTGGACAGACCAGAGCCCTTGTTGTGGATGAAAATAATGTGATTCTGATCGGGAATGGCTTATATGAGGCTATGGTGAGCCTTGGTTATCAGGAGGCATCCGTATATGTAAAAACGGAACTTTCTGAAAATGATAAAAAGAAGCTTATGATAGCCGACAATAAGACTTATGCTCTTGGAATTGATAATCTGGATACACTGAATGAGTTTCTTGAGGAATTGCAGGGCGATCTGGACATTCCGGGATACGATGAAGAAATATTACAGCAGATGGTCGCGGATGCAGACGAAGTAACTGAGAAAATCTCTGAATATGGAACATTGGACGAATCAGAGATCCAGAAGATAAAGGAAGCCAATGAGAAACGGGAGCAGAAAGCGGCAGCAGCGGAAATATCTGACAATAATTCAGAGAACAGTTCAGAAAATCCGAACACTTCAGACAACCAATCGTCGGAAAGGCAGAATACCACTGAAACAGAACCGGAAATAACAGAAACCCGGAAGTTTGTTATCTGCCCGAACTGCGGTGAAAAGATATGGCTGTAAAACGTTGTGAAGCCAATATCGATGTTGTGAAAGCTGCAGAGATCCGGATAAAAAACGTGTTCGGAAACGGGCTACCAGTGTTCTTTTCTTTCAGTGGGGGAAAGGACAGCTTATGCGTGGCGCAGCTGATGGTCAATCTGGCCAATCGAGGTGAGATTGACATGAAACAACTTACAGTGCAGTTTATAGATGAAGAAGCAATCTTTCCTTGCATGGAGGATATGACAAAGAAGTGGCGGCGCATCTTTATGATGATGGGAGCAAAGTTTGAATGGTATTGCGTAGAAGTAAAACATTTTAACTGCTTCAATGAACTGTCAAATGATGAAACATTTATCTGCTGGGATTCCGCAAAACAAGACGTATGGGTAAGACAGCCGCCTTCCTTTGCGATAAGGAACCATAAACTGTTACGTCCAAGGATTGATGCTTATCAGGATTTCCTGCCAAGGACAACCGTATCAGGAATTACAATGGTCGGTATCCGTACAGCGGAATCTGTACAGAGGCTTCAGAATATTGCGTCTATGACAAAAGCAGGAAACAAAATGACTGCAAAGAAGCAGGTATTTCCCATTTATGATTGGACGGACAATGATGTCTGGCTCTTCCTTCTGAGAAATCATGTAGATATCCCGGAGATATATTTGTTCCTCTGGCAGTCAGGATCCAGTAAAAGGCAGATGCGAGTATCCCAGTTCTTTTCTGTTGATACAGCAAGAAGCCTTGTGAAGATGAATGAGTATTATCCAGATCTTATGGAACGGATCATTAGAAGAGAACCGAACGCTTATCTGGCTGCCCTGTATTGGGACAGCGAGATGTTCGGCAGAAGTTCCAGAAAAAGGAAAGAGGCGGAAGAGGGACAGGAGCAGAGAGATTATCGGCAGGAGCTGATACATCTTTTTAATCACATGGACGTTTTTTTCGACACTCCGCATAAAAGGCATGTGGCAGAACGATACCGTAATTTCTTTATGGCGGTATCAGCAATAGCTACATCGGCCGATTGCAAGCACATATACGAAGGACTGATATCCGGAGATCCCAAAATGAGGGCATTCCGGGCACTGTACCAGAGAGTATATGGACGTTATATCAACGATGCGAAGAAAGGAGAACACCATGGACAATAAGCTGTCAGCACCATCTAGGACCATGCATTGGGTAGATAGGAATAAGATCAAACCAAATGATTACAATCCGAACAAAGTTTCGAGACAAAATCTGGAACTGCTCACACAGTCTATCTTTACAAACGGATGGACGCTGCCAATTGTGGTAAGACCAGACGGTACTATTATTGATGGATTCCACAGATGGACGGTTGCAGGACCTGACTGGAAGTACGTTCCTCCTTCGGAAGAAGATGATCGCAGGACATTATACGAACGTCTTGAGGGAAAAGTGCTTGTAGTGATTGTTGATCATAAAGATAAAGCGAAAAATATTTACGGTACCGTTACCCATAATAGGGCAAGAGGTACCCATTTGCTAGAACCTATGAAGAAAATCGTTAAAGAACTCATGGACGAAGGCAAAACAGTTGAAGAAATCGGAAAACAGCTTGGAATGAGACCGGAGGAGATCTTCCGATTGTCAGATTTTTCAAAAGAAGACTTCTTGAAGATGATGACAAAAGGGGTGACGGGCTATTCAAAAGCTGAATTTATTACAAAAATTTAATGTTGTTCTACGACATATAGAACAGAAAGCAGGGAGAGGGAGAGCAACCTCTCCCTTTTGCATATGCCGAAATAAGATGATGGAGGGGAGGGGTGTACATTGGCAAGGGCAAGAAGTCCCAACAGCATTGAAGCTGAGGAAATGTATAAGAACGGGATGAAACTTGTTGACATTGCCAAGAAGTTGGACGTCCCGGCCAGCACAGTTCGGCGGTGGAAATCAACACAGAATTGGGACGGAAAGACAAAAGGAAAGAAAAACGAACGTTCGCAAAAGAAAAAAGCGAACGCTCGCCATAAAGGTGGACAGCCTGGGAACAGAAATGCAGTTGGAAATAAGGGCGGTCCACTGAAACCGGGAGATAAGATTGCAGAGAAACACGGAGCATATTCCTCTGTATATTGGGATGTCCTTGATGAGTCTGAAAAAGATATGATCGAAGATATCCCGATGGATGAAGAAATGCTTCTGATCGAACAGATTCAGCTCTTTGCTGTGAGGGAAAGAAGGATCATGATTGCAATCAATAAATACCGGAACATGAAAGGTGAAGTATCCCTGTATGGATTCAACCGAAGCGAAAGCAAAAGGACATTCAAAACAGAAGAGGACAAGCAGCTCTATGAAGAACGCATAGAGAAAAAAATATCTGCTGAAGAACGTCTGCCGGGAGATATGTATAACATGCAAACCACGATGGAAAACAAGGACAATATGATCGCCAGACTTGAAAAAGAGCTGTCAACTGTACAGTCAAAGAAGACCAAGGCTATTGAAGCACTTGCGAAGCTGAGACTTGAAAAGCAGAAGATTGCCGGAGAAAGCAAGGGCAATGAGGTTGTTCGTGCATGGGCCGAAGCTGTGGTAAAAGCAAGGGAAGGAGAGAACAAAGATGGATGATATACAGTTCTCTGAATTCCTTGATGAAAGTATACCGCTGTGGCGTGATGATCCGGTTATGTTCTTCCGGGAGGTGCTCAGTTTTGAGCCTGATGAATGGCAAGCGCAAGCAGCAAGAGACCTGGCTGCAAACCCAAAGGTAAGTATTAAGTCAGGGCAGGGTGTTGGAAAGACTGGTCTTGAGGCAGCAGTATTCCTGTGGTTTATTACCTGTTTCCCATATCCGAGAATCGTTGCGACAGCACCAACCAAACAGCAGTTGCACGATGTCCTCTGGTCTGAGATTTCCAAGTGGATGAGCAAGTCTGAATTGCTCTCAATGCTTCTTAAATGGACAAAGACATATGTTTATATGGTTGGCAATGAAAAGCGTTGGTTTGGCGTTGCCAGGACTGCTACAAAGCCAGAGAACATGCAAGGTTTCCATGAAGATAATATGCTTTTTATCGTTGATGAAGCTTCTGGTGTTGCGGATCCGATCATGGAAGCTATCCTTGGTACCTTATCTGGAGCAAATAATAAACTTCTTCTGTGCGGAAACCCAACGCGAACATCTGGAACATTCTATGATTCACATACCAGAGACAGGGCGTTGTATAAATGCCACACTGTATCATCTGCAGACAGCAGCAGAACGAACAAAGAAAACATTGATTCGCTCATAAGAAAGTATGGATGGGATTCGAATGTGGTTCGCGTCCGTGTCCGTGGAGAATTCCCAAATCAAGAAGATGATGTATTTATTCCGCTAAGCTTGATCGAGCAGTGTAGTAGCAAAATGCTAGAGCTTGATGATACGGACGGAATGCAGTTTGTGTCACTTGGGGTGGATGTGGCCCGTTTCGGAGACGATGAAACGATCATATATCGTAATTATCATGGTCATTGCAAAATAGTCCGAAACAGGCGAGGACAGAACCTGATGGCCACTGTAGGCGACATCGTAAAGGAATTTAAAAAAATATACAGGGAATATTCAAAGTATGAAGGCAAGGTGTATGTGCAGATTGATGATACCGGTCTTGGCGGAGGTGTTACCGACCGCCTAAAGGAAGTCCGGAAAGAACAGAAGCTGCATAAGATGCAGATCATTCCGATAAATGCAGCAGAAAAGATTGAGACCGATACGGCAGCAGGTAAAGATGCAGCTGAAAGATATAATAATCTGACAACTGCAATGTGGGCCAGTATGCGAGACCTCCTTGATAACAAACAGATTGTTATTGAAGATGATGAGCAGACAATCGGACAGCTTTCCTCCAGAAAATACACAATGGCGAGCAACGGAAAGCTTGAAATCGAATCAAAAAAGGAAATGAAGAAAAGGGGGCTGGATTCTCCCGACCGAGCAGATGCTCTTGCTTTGGCATTGTATCTCGGAAAGATCAAGAAACACACAGGCACAGCACCTGGAGTCAAAGAATTACAGGAGCTGACCAAAGACAATTACTGGGGCTGATATAGCCGGAAAGAGGGGTGATGAAGATGAAAGAGTATGGACGGATTGGACAGAAACGATGGGAAGGACAGTTTTATGAAGAATTTCTTCCGGAACTGTCTGGAATGCGTGGGATAAAGGTATTTAAAGAAATGAAAGAGAATGACGATACCGTTGGAGCCATTCTTTTTGCAATTAAGATGATGATCCGGCAGGTTGAGTGGCATGTAGAGCCGGGAGGTGACAGTGCCAAAGACAAAGAAGCTGCAGAGTTTGTTGAAAGCTGTATGGGCGACATGCAGGCCACATGGACAGATACCATTTCGGAAATCCTGTCATTCCTACCTTACGGTTGGAGTTTCCATGAGATTGTATATAAGCGCCGAATGGGTAAAACAAAGAACCGAAGATCATCAAGCAAATACTCTGATGGATTGATAGGCTGGCAGAAACTTCCTCCGAGAGCACAGGATACCTTGTATCGCTGGGAATATGATGATAGTGACAATCTGATTGGAATGACACAGCAACCGCCTCCGGATTATGGACTGTTTACTATACCGATGAGTAAAGCAATGCTATTCCGAACGGAGAGCGTAAAAGACAATCCGGAAGGTCGGAGTATTTTAAGAAACGCATATCGCTCCTGGTATTTTAAACGGAGAATCCAGGAAATTGAAGCTATCGGAATTGAGCGAGATCTTGCAGGTCTGCCAGTTATTCATGCTCCTGAAGATTTGGAAATATGGGATAGTCACGATCCTGACATGGTTAAAATTAATGGAGCACTTATTGCCATGGTAAAGAACCTTCGCAGAAATGAATCTGAAGGGCTTGTTCTTCCACATGGATACGAAGCGGAACTTCTGAGCACCGGAGGCACAAGACAATTTGACACCAATGCAATCATAAACAGATACGATACGAAGATTGCCCAGACAGTCCTTGCAGATTTTATTATGTTGGGACATGAAAAGACGGGAAGCTTCGCACTAAGCTCTGACAAGACAGAATTGTTTTCTGTTGCGCTCGGAGCTTTTTTAGATGTTATTTGCGAGACGTTCAATAACCAGGGCATTCCTTCGTTGATAGACATCAATGGTTCCCATTTCGATGGGATTGAGGACTATCCTACACTCGCCCATGGAGATGTGGACAAACGGGATATCAC
>NZ_JBCPGE010000017.1:0-31423 GCF_040914025.1 Ruminococcus sp. RTP21484sp1_RTP21281st1_A8_RTP21281_210402 | reverse complement strand
GCGAGAAGCACAGCGCAGAGCACCAGAAAAGACAGCAAACGAACCTGATGAACCAGAGGTGGATCCGGAAGAGAATCAAGATGCTGAGGAAGCCAAGAAAAGGTTAGGCAGGTGATTTGATGATGCGAAAAATACGGCCACGATCAAGGACTGTTAAAAAAAGCGAAGAATCACAGAGAGTACTGGATGCACTTGATGCCTATCTCGAGGGAAATATTGATGAACCAGTAAGATGGCTTGTTCGATTCTGGCAGGATCAGGCAGCAGTCATGCTGTACAGAGAACTGCGAGAAATCGTAATAGGAGAAACAGATCCGGAAAGTCTTTTTGATATATGGTTCCAGGATTATTCGAAGATGCTGTCAGAAAGAATGACACCTGTATGGGAACAGGCGTTTCTTGAAGGGTGGAAAAACAATTCTCTCTTTTGTGGAGCAGAAGATGTAATAAGCTCTGAGAGCTGGGTTCGAAGCTGGATTGTTGATCATACGGGAGATTTGATAACAAATTGTTGTAATGAGCAGGTGAGCGCAATTCGGTATCTGATCGCTGAAGCTGAATCTCTTAATATGAGCAGTGCTGAAACGGCAAGATATATCCGGCCAACAATAGGACTGACAGAGAGACAGGCTGCGGCGAATCTCAAATATTACAACTCCATCAAGGAAAGGCTGACAACAGATCATCCAAGAATGAAACCTGAGTCAATCGAGCGGAAAGCGAGAGAAGCTGCTTCGAAATATGCAGAAAGACAGCAACGGTATAGAGCAGAAACTATAGTCAGATCGGAAATAGCACAAGCCTACAACCGTGGCGCAGATGCCTTTGTGAGGGAAGCGGTAACGGCAGGGAACCTTCCGGAGATGGAAAAAGAGTGGTCAACAGCTTTGGACGGTCATGTGTGTGCATCATGTGCAGCTCTTGAAGGCACTAAGATAGGAATGGATGATGAATTCGAAACAGTATCCGGAAGGAGAGAGATTACAACGTCTATTCCACCATTACACCCGCGCTGTAAATGTGCGGTGAAGTATGTGAGGGTGAAATATGAAAACATTCAATGAAATAATGAAAATAAGGGACGAACCGGACAATAAGCCGGAGGTAACAAAAAGAAAGTTCCAGGTAAAGAAGACAAATAATGAAAAAATGCAGGCATTCGGCTGGGCCAGTGTTGCCATTGCTGAGAATGGAGAAACTCTGGAAGACTGGCAGGGCGACATCATAGAGCCTGATGAACTTGAAAGTGCGGCTTACAAGTTCGTTGATCTCTACCGGGAAGGTGGAGAGATGCACGAAAGAGGCGGGGTTGCTTATCTGATCGAGAGTGTTGTATTTACGGAAGAGAAGATGGCGGCAATGGGAATCCCGGAAGGTACACTCCCTGTTGGCTGGTGGATTGGATTCCAGGTTACAGATGCGGATGTTTGGGAGAAAGTAAAAGATGGAACTTACAGCATGTTCTCCATTGAAGGGGAAGCAGAAAGGGTAGAAGTAAACAATGAATAAGTATATTGGAACAAAACTTATTGAGGCAGAAAAAGCAACTCTTGCAGAAGCACAGGCATTAAAAACAGGTGCCTGCGATACCATTGAAGAAGCAAGAAAAAGATTTGGAGGTTCAGATGATGGCAATCCGGGATATGTAGTTAAATATCCGGATGGATACATTAGTTGGTCTCCGAAAGATGTGTTCGAGCAGTCTTATATGCAGGTTCAGGAGAATCCGAAACTGATATCTGGCGTATCAATAGGAGAACACATGGTGAATGATTTTATCAGCTATATTGAAACCAGTACCGTAGGCTATAAGACAACAATGGTTCGTTGCGTGCTTCGAAATGGTTTTGAGATCATTGAAACATCTGCATGTGTAGATGCTCGGAATTATGACCAGAAGCTCGGAGAAGAAATCTGCATGAAGAAGATAAAGGATAAGATCTGGTATCTTTTAGGATTTCTGCTTCAGACAGCGTGGCATGGAATTAAATAAATGTGATCAATAGGCGTCCAAAAGGGCGCTTTTTTGATAAATAAAAGCGAAAGGAGGAAGCATTGTGGCAACAAAACTGAAAGGCCTGGAAGTAGGTAAAGTAGATTTCGTTGATGAAGGCGCAAATCAGAGAGCTGATATCAAACTGCTGAAAGGCAAGAATAAAGCAGAGGAAACATCAGACCCGGAAATCGGACTATTTAAACGATTCCTGAACTGGATCAGCGGAGAGGTGCAGAAATCAGCCACGACATTTGATGAACAGATCAACGCTGTGAGCATGGACGCAATCCGGGATGAAATCTGGTCTGTATGTTACGCCCTGCAGAATTCACTTAATTCAATCCTGTGCGACCCAGAACTGGACAGCAGCGGGAAGCAGAGTGCAATGGATACAAGCATTGAACAGTTCGCTACAGCTATGAAGGAATACATTCCCGGATGGGCTGGGGGAACATCTGCAAAAATCAAAAAGAATCTGGATGCGCCTGACGAAACAGATCTTCCTATGGTGATGAAAGCGCATAGCAATCTGGAGGAAATCATTCAGAAATCCGTAGAAACGAAAGGAGAATTGGAAGACATGATTAAAATCGACAAGTCAAAAATGTCTGCTGAGGAAAGAGCGACATATGATGAACTTATCAAAAAGTTTGCCGTAGAGACAAACGAGGAGCCGTCTATCGAGAAGAAAGCACCGCAGAAAAGCGAAAAAGAGGAAAACCCAGACGTTCTCGATGATGATGGAGCTGAAAAGAAAACAGATACAAAGAAATCTTTTGCACCGCCAGAACAGAATGCTGACGATGATATTTACAAAGGACTGCATCCTCTTGTGAGAGAAAAACTGGAAGCTCTCGAGAAAAGAGCGGAAGAAGCGGAAGACAGAGAACTTTATGCAGTTGCTAAAAAGTACGAAGTTCTTGGAGAAAAACCGGAAGAACTGGCTAAGTCCTTGAAAACACTGAAAAGTGCAGGTGGAACTGCCTACAATGATATGATCAGCCTTCTCGACAGAAATGTGGCAATGGTCAACAACTCTGGCGTATTTGGAGAAATCGGAAAATCATTCTCTGGCGGAACTGCAGCAGTCAAGAAGTCTGCAGCAGAAGGAAAAATCGATGCGATTGCAAAGGGATTGATTGAAAAAGATCCTTCCATGCCATATAACATGGCGCTGGCAAAAGCCTGGGAAGCACATCCAGAGCTTATGGCTGAGTATGAAGACGAAGCCGGATACTAAGAAGGAGGCGAATGATAATGGGTAAAAATTTTAATGGAACACAGATCAACCAGTCACCAACTATTTCCGAAAAGGCAGGAGCAGATGTTGCTGACATCCGTAACCTTATTTTGAAATACGATACTGATGGTAATGTGGTTGTCGCTGCCGATGGCACAGCACCTCTGCTTGGCGTTTCTATTATCGAAAGTGGATACAATGACATTTCCGGTGTAGAAGCTGGAATGGTTAAGAAGGGTGAAGACGTTGATATCCTGATTAAGGACATCGGATTCGTCATTGCTTCCGCTGAGATCAAGAAAGGGCAGGAGGTTACTGCGACCACCGGAGGAAAAGCGGCAGTTGCGGCAGCTGGTGATTACGTGATCGGGGTAGCTCTTAACAATGTATCTGCTGGAGGCTACAGCAGACTGCAGCTTTCTAAATACCAGAAGGCAAAAGCATAATCTTGATAAAGGAGGATAATATTAATGAGAAACACAGCAGCAGGAATCCAGTCTGAAATCGCAAAAGGCGCATTCAGACCTCACACAGCACTTACAAACATGGCTCTGGCATATTACCAGAATGCAGCTAACTACTTCGCAAAGGCTCTTTTCCCAACCTGTCCGGTAAGTCTTTCTTCTGACAACTACTATGAGTTCAGCAAGGAAGATCTTCTGAGAGATAACTGGAGCAGAAAACCTGCTTATGGAAAAGTTGATCCTACAGTAGTAGGCGAGAGCATGAAACCTTATGTATGCCAGGTAGACCAGATGATCATGGGAATTGATCAGATTCGCCAGACCGATCTCAGTAGAAGACAGGGACCAACCACAATGCAGCCTAAACAGCAGAGAGTAAAAACCATTGCAGAACAGGCAAATATCCATCAAGATCGTCTGTTTGCGGAAAGCTACTTCAAAGCCGGCGCATGGAAGAATGAACTTGAAGGAGTAGACAATACCTCTCCAAGCACAAACCAGTTCATTAAATTCAGCAATGCAAACTCTGATCCTATTGCATTTATCGATAGCGAGAAGACAAGCATGAACCAGCAGACAGGACGCATGCCGAACCGCCTCGGCCTTGGTATCAATGTATTCAATGCCCTGAAGGTGCATCCGGCAATCCTTGAAAGGGTTAAATATGGTGGAAGCACTGCAAACCCAGCGTCTGTAACAGAAAACGTTCTGGCACAGCTCTTCGGAGTAGAAAAGATCGTGGTGCTTAAATCCATCATGAACAATGCCGGCATGGGAGAAGATGAAAACATGCAGTACATCGGAGATCCGGATGCATTCCTTCTTGCCTATGCCACAAACGCACCAAGCATTGATGAACCGTCTGCCGGTTACATCTTTACATGGGATATGCTTGGAAATGGACAGATACTTCCGATTCTGAACTATCTTGGCGAGAATGGAACACATACAGAATACGTGGAAGGACTTATGGCAACAGATATGCATAAGACATCCGATGATCTGGCGAGATTCTACAAATCTGCAGTCTAAGGAGGTGCCATATGAAGCTTGTTGCAAATAAACCATGCACTCTGAGCGGAAAACGATACTTCATCGGAGAGAAAATCCCGGCCGAAGCAGTCACTGATCCGGTAGCTCTTGAAAAAATGGGAGTGCTGACTGTGATTCGTGACGGTATTCCGGTTGAAACACTTGAGGAATGCGTGGCATCAGTCGGAGAAGTATTCTTCAAAATCGAAATCGTAAAAGGAGATAAGGGCTTCGATTTGGACGTTACAGAGCCTCAGCTTCAAGAAGCAGTAAAAACTATGCAGATGAACCAGAAGGATGCTGTAGCTCATATTAGAGACACTGTAGAGGATAATACAGTGCTTATCTTTCTGAATGCAGTAGATTCGAGAACTGCTGTAAAGAAAGAAGCTGAAACTAAGGCGAAGAACCTTGGGGAACTGGAGGAAAGCGCAGGTGATGCCTGATGCCTGGAACATATCAGTACGAACCGGAGAATATTGCTAAATACGGAAAAGACCGTATGCGTTTTGAACTCGGAGATGTAATGGTCGAGGGAAAAGAAAAGACTTGTGCGCTCTGTGATGAGGAATACAATGCGGTGATTCCGGAAAAGGTTCCGACGGCGAGACAATGGAAAAAAGCAAAACTTCGTTGCCTTGAAAGCATTATGCGGAAGTTTGCATTTGAACCCGATACAAAGGTTGGTCCACTCTCCTTATCCATGGGGGAACGGGCCAAACTATGGAAAGAGATGTATGAGGATCTGAAAAAAGACTTGAAAGCCAGTGCAGCTTCGGCCGAAGCAATTCTTCCGTTGGCGGAAAATCCAGAAACAGGGCGGATAACACCGCCTTATTTTTATGCCGGAATGATGTCGCATGAGGAAACAGAGGGGGAAGACATATGATGTTCGGAAACGCAATGTACCTTCGTCCGGGGAATCTCTGGAAGAGCTTCCGGGTATTGAAGATGCATGCGGACAATGTAGATGGATATGCAAAGAACTCATATGAAGATATGGGAACTATAGTGGATGGAATTCTTGCACAGGCGACTTCGAATGAGAGGGAGCTGACAAAACACCTATGGGACCAGAAACTGCATTCCCTGACGCATACCCTTGTGGTATCTGGAAGATGTGATCTCAAAAAGTCAGATATTCTTGCATATGAGGAAAAAGCATATTTAGTTCTTGCTGTTGATAATGCCGGAGACCTTGGGTTTGCCGGCATTGCCTATCTTGAAGAAAGGAATGATCTGAAATGAGTCCGGAGGCAGCAGCGGCAGCTGTACAGGAAGAAGTAAAGAACCGCATAGAGCAAACCAAACGACAGGTTGATGCAAAGATGATGCAGGGTGCCAATGAACTCAGGAACGCCGCTCTTACGGTATTGGCCAATCCAAGTCCTTCAGCTCCCGGAAGTCCACCTGGTGTAAGGAGTGGAAATCTGAGAAGAAACTGGAATATGTACAGTTCTGGCGGTGGAGGAAATGGCATATTCGGAATCCAATCTGGAATGCACTACTCGGGATACCTGGAACATGGAACAAGCAAAATGGCACCCCGTCCTTATGTTGAAAAAATCAAAGAAACTGCAATGCCGGAGATTCTGGCATTGTTCTCGGAGTTAGGAGGGTAAATGTTACTGACTAAAGAAACAAAGAAAGTTATAAATCTTGCTGAAATCGGAAGAGGATCTCTTATCTCGGCAAAAAATAAAACCTGGGATAAAGCGCAGTCTGGAATAGTGACAGAAGCGACTGTTGACACCATCACAGTTTTATTCCTTCCAGAAACACAGAATATCCAGAATCATTTCGTGATTCAGGCCGAGGCTATTGAAAAAGGACTGTGGACTATCAGATATTCTTCTGACGGAATGGAAACGGTGAACGTGTATGAAGGGAGTGTAGAAGATGGATCTGAATCAGTTGCTGTATAGAAGGTTATCTCAGGACAACATTCTGAACGGAACTCTGGCCAAGTACGCAGATAAGCCGGCCATCTTTAACACAGAGTTTCCTCCTGATCAGCAGGAGGGATGGAATGGGAAAAGCCAGTATCCGAGGATTTCTTATGTCTTCAACAAACAGGTGGATACAAAGCGGTCTTCATCTGGCCAGCTTACTGTCGCATTGTACGACATCATGGATTCGCTTGAAGTAGAGAAGATGGAAGTTACTATCAGGAATTGTCTTCAGGACGTGGTGATGAAACCAGAAGGGGAGGCGCCTATGTGCTTTGCATGGGCCAGAAGCGAACCTTACATCCTGGAAGGAAACGCAGTGCTGTGCAAAGAAATTGTGTTCGATATTCTGGAATACCCCGCACAGGAAACTACGGATCCAGATCCTGTTATGGCGTTGAACAGGTATATTAAGAATCTTTTCCCAGAATGCATAGTTTTTGGAATTGATGAGTTATCAGAATACACCATTCCGGCAGATACTCCTGTTTTCTATTCTGGACTGAAATCAATTGACAGCACAGATGGGCATTGCAGGAGTAGCCTGTCGTGGTTCAATGCAGTTATTTCAGTGCATCTCCTGTGCCCGAAACCGTCATTGCGGTTGAAGATGATGGCCGCACTTCACCAGAGCTTAGCGAAGGATGAAGAGATCATCATGCTTGATGATTCCCCAATGGTCGTGAAAGCTCTGAAAATGAACAACAATGCTGATTACCTTAGAGAGGGGCAGATGTCTCTGACAGGGTATTATGCGTGCTTAAAAGACGCATTTAAGCAGCCTGGTATATCAGGCGTAACAATCAACGATCTTACATGAAAGGAGTAAGTAATGGCAGAAAAAGATATCAAGAAGACACCGGCTGCGACACAAACAGTACAGCCGTCCGCTGACAAGTACACCATCCAGGAACTTGAAAATGCAAGCGCAAAAGTATTTGGAGTTCCTCACGAATGTGCAGTAGCAGCCTTTAAGGGTTGTAAAAAAACAGGAATGACTGTTGCGGAAGCGAAACAGATCATCGATAGATTCATGAAAAAGGAGGTCAAATAAATGGCAGGTTATTTTTCTCTTGGAGAAAACAAAATCCGTTCCGGTGCATACTTCAATGTGCAGAAAAGAGGGGATGAAACAAACTTTGGAGCAATTGATGGTATTGTAGCAGTGCTTTTCAGGTCTTCGATTGGGCCACTTGGAAAAGCTACAGTTCTTCCGGCATCTGAAGGATATGAAAAAACCTTTGGCACCGGCGGCACCACAGATGCATTAAGAGAAACGTTCTTTGGAGGCGCTGACAAACTTATCGCTGTTAGAATAGGAAACGGCGGTACAGTTGGCAGTGCCTCTCTTGCTTGTGCAACTGGAAAGGCAAAGCTCTCAACAAAATACCCAAGTGGTGCAAAATTCACAGCAACAATCAGAGAGAAGCTTGGCGATTCCTCAAAGAAAGAGTGCATCGTATATCTGGATGGCTCTGAGTTCGAAAAAGTAACATTTGCAGCAGGAACAGAAGAGGCTACTGCATTGAAAGAAGCATTCGCTTCCTCAAAGAACTTTGTAGTCGATATTACTGATGCATCAGGAACTGTTACGGCGGTTAGCCAGTCCGCTTTCACAGATGGCGCAGAGCCGACAGTGACAACCGCAGACTACAGTGTCGGATTAAAAGAAGTGGAAAAATACTACATCAATACCATTTGTGTTGATACAGAAGATGCCGCTGTCCATGCATTGGTAGCAGCATGGCTTGACAGAATTTATCTGGCAGGCTCTTTCGCAATGGCAATCGTTGCCCCAAAACCTTCCTCTTCACTGGAAGACAGAATGACATCAATCTCCAGTTTCGATACTGAAAACGTAATTGCACCGCTGAATGCAAATGCTAATGCCGGCAATGAAGAGCTGAAAGGATATCAGGTGGCTGCGTATATCGCGGGTATCGTAGCTGCGACTCCTGCGAACCAGTCCGTGACACACGCAACTCTTAGCAGATATAGCGTTCTGAATGAAATCCTTACAAATACAGAGATGGAAGTAGCTGAAGAAAAAGGCTGCCTGGTCCTCTCTACGGCTTCTGATGGGGCTGTATGGATTGACAATGGTGTTAATACCTTGGTTCATCCGGATGCCAACCACGACAGCGGATGGAAGAAAATCCGTAGAACCAAAACTCGTTATGAACTTCTGAACAGAGCAAATGCAGCAGCTGACGCACTGGTTGGAAAGGTTGATAACGATACAAACGGAAGAGCCACTATCATGGCAGCTATCCAGGGTATCTGCAATGCCATGGAGGCAGAAGGAAAGATCCAGTACGGCAATGTAACTGAATCTACAACTGTTACTACCGATGGAGACACCTGTGGGTTTGACATCGAAGTGATCGATCTGGATTCTGCAGAGCACATCTATCTGAATTACTACTTCCAGTTCAGCACTATTGTTGCTGCATCTGGTGAATAAGAAAAGGGGGAATAAATAATGCTGAATAAGAGTGCAGCTACCGATGCCAGACACAGCAGATCTGGCAAAGATGCGATGCTTTATAACTCTGCTGGAAAACCATTTGCACAGGTTGAAAGTTTTACTACAAAAGGTTCCTTTAACAACTACAAATACGCACCTCTTGGCCAGAACAGAGAGCTTGAGGTCAACGGAACTGTGGGCGTTACCGTAAACATTTCCGAAATCGTAGTTCTTGATGGTGAGCTGTTTAATGCGGTTATCAATGCTATTGCAAACGGAGAATCTCCTGTTCTGATGTTTACAGGAGTTATCGAAGGAAGAAATGGATCACAGGAACGTGTGACCTACAGAGAGTGTATCCTTTCCGGAGACAGCGATATCCAGAACGTAGCTACAGGCGATGTGCTGAAAAGATCTTTTGCCCTGCACTGCAATGGCAAGGTTGAGAATAAGAGCAAACTGACAATCTGATTTCTATTAAGAGGGGCTGGACATCAGCCCCTCGTTTTTAACAGGAGGAAAAGAAATGGCAAATAAAGACTTTATGGATCCGGAATTAACCGAGGAAGAGAAGGAAGACATGATTATTAAAAATGAAGAGGATTATCTGGAAGGATTGTTGGCAGCAGCTGATAATGCAGCAAATGATATTAAGAAGATCGATATCATCCGTAATGAACGAAAGTATTTCTCCTTCAGAATTCATTCGTTGTCCGATGAAATGTTAAAAGATATCCGGAAAAAATACACAAAATATACAAAGAATCGCCGCCAGGGCATCCGGGTTGCAGACGAGCTGGATCTGCCAAAGTATAGAGCTTCTCTGATTTACAACTCCACTACGGAAGAAGATCAGGCCAAACTGTGGGATAATCCTGCTGTCAAAAAAGGCCTGGAAGCAAAAGGCATCTGCATTATCAATGCCCTTGATGTAATCGATGCTGTTCTTCTTCCGGGAGAAAAAGACCGCATTATGGATATCATTGATGATGTCAATGGATTCAATAATGAAGAATTGAAGGCTGAAACTGCAAAAAACTGATTATGGCCGGTGGGAAGTCAACATTACTCCACCACATATTTCAACGCCAAGGTTTATTGCCAAGTGAAGTAATGAGTCTGCCCTCTGGAGAGAGGGCTTTTCTTTTTGCTTCAACCAGGCTATGGATCGAGGCGAATACGAAAAAGGGGTGACATGGTAAATGGGAGAAACAATTAGAATTGAGATTCCTGTATCTGTGAATGATAATACAGACCCTGGCCTATCAAATATTACGAATAAGATGAACACCCTAGCCACTGCCGCCCAGAAGGTAAATCGGATCCTGTCATCTGGATTCAAAACCAGAGGGATTGAACAAACAGCAGAGCGAGTAGATCGAACGCTTGGACGTGAGCATTCTATTGAAGTTTCAGTAGATGACAATGCCACTCCGGTTCTTTCAAGAGTCGAAGATGCGGCTGAAAGAGTAGGAGGAATATCTGCAGATATTGAGATAGGTGCAAACGACAATGCTACCGCTGAAATATCTGGTGTCGAGGATGCAGCAGCAACCCTTGACGGAGCAAGTGCTGACGTAGAACTGGGGGCAGATGATAATGCCACCGGGGTGGTAAATAGTGTTGGAGATTCACTGTCTGTTCTAAACGGAAATGAAGCGGTAGTAGAGCTTACTGCGGACGACAATGCTACGATGCAGATTATGGATGTGGAGGATGCACTGGCCGCCTTGAATGGTGAAGTGGCTGTGGCCTCAGTGGAAGCTGATGATACAGCCACGGAGATAATCCGAAGTGCCGAAGATGCAGTGACCACATTCGATGGAACTTCCGGGACAGCGGAACTGGGGGCAGATGATAATGCAAGTCCGATCATCGACGATGTGAGGGACAAAGCAAAAGCCTGGGACGGAAGCGTTTTTACGGCAACTATGAGTATAGTAGATGCTGCTACTGCTCCAATGGGAGCGGTTTTAAATGCTGCAAAGAATCCAATAGCACAGGGCGCAACATTCCTTGGAGTGAGCGCAGGACTGGCTGATACTGTGAATACATACAAAGGGTTTGAGAGTATGATGTCGCAGGTCCAGGCTATATCTGGCGCTACAGGGAAAGAGTTTGATGATCTGACCGCAAAAGCACAGGAAATGGGTGCAACTACGAAGTTTACCGCTACTGAAGCAGCTCAGGCATTTAATTACATGGCTATGGCAGGCTGGAAACCAGAGCAAATGACTGCTGGTATATCCGGTATTATGAGTCTGGCAGCAGCTTCCGGCGAAGACCTGGCAAGCACCTCGGATATTGTTACAGATGCTTTGACAGCTTTTGGACTGAAAGCAAAAGATGCCGGACATTTCTCGGATGTCCTTGCAAAGGCGTCTGCTAGTTCGAATACAAACGTAGGCATGCTAGGCGAATCATTCAAATATGTTGCGCCGGTAGCAGGAGCCATGAAATATAGCGTCGAAGATACTTCTTTGGCATTAGGGCTTATGGCTAACAGTTCAATTAAAGGAAGCATGGCCGGTACAGCTTTAAAGACGTCCCTGGCTAACATGGCAGCACCAACTAACAGCATGGCAGAGGCTATGGACAAATATGGTATTAGCCTGACCGACGGCTCGGGAAACATGAAAACACTGAAAGGTGTCATGGATAATTTGCGAAGCAGTTTAGGAGGTCTTTCTGAAACTGAACAGACAGCGGCAGCATCCACCATTTTCGGAAAAGAAGCTATGAGCGGTATGCTTGCTATCATCAATGCTTCAGAACAGGATTATAACGATCTTTCCAATGCTATCGGAAATTCAAAAGATGCAGCACAGGATATGGCTGACACCATGTTGGACAACCTGGCAGGCTCTATGACTCTTATGCAGTCGGCTGTAGAGGGCACTCAGAACAGTTTTGGACAGAGACTTACTCCTTATGTCAGAGGATTCGTTGATTCCATTACGGACGCAATGCCGGCTGTGACTGTTGCTCTGAATGATTTTATGGACACTGTGGACAAAAAAGCAGCACACATGAAGACAGTTATCGGGACCATGACGGCATCTGATGAGTGGCAGAATGCGGATATGTTCGGAAAGATGGATATTGCATGGGATACTCTTATCGGTCAGCCTTTTGCCGACTGGATTAGCGGAGATGGGAAACATCTGATTTCTTCCGGCCTCGGAACATTATTCTCTAGCGCGTCCGCTATTCTTCCGGGAGGAAAGAAAGCAGGCCTTTCTTCTGTGCTCAGCTCTATGCTGATCGCTAAAGGAGCAACTGGGATTCTTGGAAATGCAAAGAATATTGCGACCACCTTACAGCCTATCGGAAATGCTATTAAAAGCATTGGACTTGCAGCACAGACAGCGCCAAGTGTTGGAGCGTTCATAAGTGATCTGGGAGCAATGGTTCCGACAGCGGCGAAATTCGGACTTGCGGCAGCGGCAGTAACAGCGGCAGTAGTTGGAATTGGTGTTGCAGTAGACAACTATAACCAGAAAGCTTTGAGCAGTAATCTGGAAGAACATTTTGGAAACATCAAATTATCAGCTCAGGAAGTGCAGGACATTGCTTCTGGAATTCTTGATCAGAAGTACCTGGCCAATGTGGAAGTTGCCTTAAATGAGGTAAAGAACGCTGATAAGCTTCGAGAAGATGCCCAGAAGGCGCTGGAATCCAATGACGTTCTGGAGTTTAAGAGCAGAGTTGGTATTAAACTTACGACAGAAGAACAGGAAGATTATACAAGTAATATCGAAACTTTTGTTAAGAGCAAGATTGAAGAACTGGAAAGCCGGACGTTTGCAGCGCATATCCACGTTCAGACGTATCTCGGAGGTACGGAAGAGGGACAGACATTAGCCCAGAACATCGAGAAATGGGCTACAGCGGATTATGTTGAATTGGATGGATTATCTAGCCAGTTATCACAAAAGGTCTCTGAGGCACTGAAAGATGGAATCATAGATGCAGATGAAGAAGGCGCCATCAGTGCTTTGCAGGAAAAAATGAACAGCATAACTGCCCGGTGGAAGGAATCGGAAGCACAGGCAAAATGGGACTGGATAAATCAGGAATACGGGAGCTTGAATGCAGCTGATCTGGAAAGTGGCTCATTCACTGACTTACTGGGAGCAATGAGAGATCAGAGGCAATCGGCAAAGGAAAGCGTACAGGCAGATGTTGAGCAGTGGTATTCAGAGCTTAACTCGATGGAATCAGCCGGAAGAATCACATCTGCTCAGAATAAGCAGTATCACGAAATGACCGGTTGGTATGTAAAAGGGCAGGAAGGAAATGAGTTGTCGAAGAGCTTACAGCTTGGTTCGAACACTTTGAATTCTGCATATGCTGAGAAGATTCAGAGCAACAGGCAGAGCCTTGCGGAAAATACGCAGTTTTCTATTGATTCAGCACAGAAACAATTAGAGAGCGGAGATACATCTGCTATGACCAGCGCATTGATGTACGGGTTCAACGAACTTGGCAATGGAAAAACATTAGGAATTACAACTGATGCTACACAGAATGCCTTGAGTACCATGTACGAGAGCATGAAACCTGATGTAACACAGATGCAGGGCTTAATTGACGATTACCGGGAAGCGGGAAAAGCAGTTCCACAAAGCCTTATGGATTCATTTAATGATGCTATTGAGGTTGGAGCAGCTGCTGGCGATACGTCTGCAACGTGGCAGAACTATGCTAATCAGATCTGGAAGAATGGAAGTGATGAATTAAAAGCATCACTTACGGATCCGAGCAATCCAATGTATGAAACGGTCCGCAGTCAGTTGCCTCCTGAACTTGCAGAAGCGATTGACAGGGCGGCGGCAGAGACCACAACTGATGATGTGACACTTGAAGGACTGAAAGCTTCTGTTGATGGAGATGTTGATATTGACAAAGATGCATGGACTTCAAAGCTGAATGAAGCTCTTGGTGACTTGGGTGAAACACAGGAGGTTACCGCTGATCATGTAAAGATTAAGGTTGATCAAGGCGATTGCCTGTGGGAAATTGGCAACGCTCTTGGAATTGACTGGCAGACCATTGCAGAACAGAACGGTATCGAAAGCCCGTATGTTATTCATCCAGACCAGGAACTGACTATTTCCATGGATACGTTGACTGCAGAAGTTGACGGAGACAAGGCTCAGGCTGCTATCGAGCAGGCTATGTCAGCTCTGGATGCAGAAGGAGCAGAAATGTCTGTGACAGCAGAAGGAGTCAAAGTTGATCTGGCAGATGTAGAAGTGGATTCCGATACAGCGGCGGCTCAGATTGAGGCAGCTCTCGGCATGGAATCCGGGACACTTGCGGCAAATGGAATTGAAGTGCAGGCAGGCGCATCTGTTACTATCCCATCAGAACTGGTAACGGTGGATACATCTGGCATGCAGTCTGCAACCGAACAGGCAGCAGATGAAACGGAAACAGAGCCTATTGAGCAGGAAGCATCTGCAAATGTAAATGTCACAAATACAACGACCGATACATCCGGAATGCAGGCGCAGGCGGAAGAAGATGCACAAGGTGCTGTAGGAGATGTACCAGTTGAAGGCAGTGCAAATGTTACCTTCTCAGGCACGACAACAGACACTTCTGGCGTTGTGGAGCAGGTAACAGCAGATATTGAGAGCGCAGTAAGTGATGTTCCGGCCAATGGTCATGCGAGCATCACGTTAGATCAGTCCAATAATGCGGCCGAGATTTATTCTCTTGCAACAGCTGATGTGGTATCTGCTTTCTCGGAGACAATTCCAGCAGACGGACATGTAGATGTCACACTGGACCAGACGAATAATGCAGCAGCTATATATTCGGAATGCGCCGGACAGGTACAAAGCACATTCGCACAGGGCTTCACAGCCTCTGCAGATGTTGCAGTTACGCTGAACTGGCATATCACGAATCCATCAGCTAGCATTTCCACTTCAAGTAGCGGATCATCTGTATCGGCTACTATAGCTGGGCACGCTTCGGGCGGTGAAGTCGGACTGAATGGAGCTGAGCTGTCGTGGGTAGGTGAGGAAGGATTGGAGTATATCATTCCTACGGTGCCGGCCAGACGACAGAGAGGTATTGAATTGTGGAAATCCGCAGGACGGACACTGGGAGTTCTTGGTCCTGATGATGAGATATCAGCGCATGCGAGCGGAGGAATTGTTGGAAAAGAAGTATCAAATACGACACCTTATTTCGACACAGATTCCAGTTCGCAAGATTCCGAAAAATCAGAGAAAGAAACTGTACCAACGAATGTGGTGTCAGATAAATCTGGCGTTGTGGTACAGGTTAACCTCTCCCCGCAGTTCAATATATCAGATACAAATGACAGTGATGTTATTCGGCTCATTAAAGCTCACATCAAGGAGCTGGCTGACGATCTTGGAAGCGAAATTGCAACAATGCTCAGTGAAGCTTATGAGAATACACCTGTTACAACATAAGGAGGGAACATGGGAGCGATATTAAAAGAATTGCATAATTCGGCATCAAAGTTCCAGTTCCCTTCGATGCCAAAAGATGATGTTGATGTAAAAAGAGAAACAGCATATCAGGAATATAACATTCTTGGAAAAGGAAAAATGAGTTACCCATCTGGCATGGGAAACCAGACCATAAAATGGTCAGGATATTTCTGGGGGGCAGGCAGAAAAAAGCTTGCCTCCGTAAACCAGAAATGGATAGCACCAAAAACCTGCATCAGCAAGCTGAAAAGCTGGCAGACAAAAAAGACACCGTTAAATCTGGTGGTTTCTGAAGCTGGCATCAATGAAGATGTTACTATCAAATCTTTTGAGTATAAGCCTTTTGGCGGGCATGGGGACTATTCGTACGAGATATCTTTTGTTCCATATGTCGAGATGAAGATTTATACAACAAAGGAACTGGGGACTAAGAAAAAAGCTAAAAAGAAAAAGAAAACCACTAGGCCAAGTACCAAGAAATCTACTAAAAAGAAAAAGACCTACAGGATTGTCCGAGGCGATACGCTTTGCGGAATATCTCGTAAGAAATATAAAACTGAATCAAAGTGGAGAAATATCTACAATGCCAATAAGAAGGTTATTGAAGCGGCTGCTAAGAAACATGGCCGGCGCAATAGCGACAATGGACATTGGATATATCCAGGAACAGTACTGACTTTACCATAAGGAGGCGAGAGTATTGATAGATCCAATGAAATATAAATACCTCGTGGCCATTATGACTGCAGATAAAAAGGCTTACGACATCACACAATTTGTCGAAGATGTATCCTGGGAAGAGGGAGAGGACCAGCTTGCGGCCAGAATTAGTTTTTCGGCCAAGAACGATAAAACTTCAAAGGGAAGAATTTCTTCTCTTGCCAAGCCTGGGTGTTATGCAGCACTTTTGTATTCCTATAATGGTGGCAAAAATGCCGAAGCAACCAGAGGAAAAATAGTTGAATGGAATCCTTCAGCGAGAACATCCGGAGAGAAATTTAAGGTAAAGGCATACGATGTTCTATATGATCTGCAGGAATCACAAGATCATGTATATTTTTCAGCCGGCGTAAAGACAAAGTCAGCCATAGTCCAAGTGCTGAAACGCTGGGGCATAAAGGTCACATCTTACAGCGGACCAAATGTGAAGCATGGGAAGCTGGCTTATAAGTCTGAAAAGCTTGGAACAGTGGTTGTGAAAATCCTCAAGGAAGCCAAAAAGAAAGGCGGCATTGAGGCATGTCTGCGGGCTGTGAAAATGAATGTGACCGTAGTTGGTTTTGGAACAAATAAAACAGTATATCATTTTGAAGAAACACAGCATCTTACAGAAGTAAACCATAAGATCAGCACTACCGGGATGGTTACAAGGGTAAAAATCATCGGAAAAGCAAATGATGATGGATGCTCACCTGTTGAGGCTACAGTTGATGGAAAGACAAGCTACGGAATCCGCCAGAAGATTGTTTCCAGAGGAACTAATGACACATTAGATGAGGCAAAAAAAGAAGCGAGAGAGATTCTTGCAGATGATGGCAAACCAAAGGAAGAAATCACGATAAAACTTCCGGATATTCCTATCATTCGGAAGGGTGACAAGATTCATCTAAAAACAGCTTCAATAAGTGCTGGGTATTATATCGTAATATCTGCTACGCATGATGTAGATAAAATGCTTATGACACTGGGACTGAAAAAAGCACCGGCAGCAAAAAAGAGCAGTGGGAATAAAAAAACAAAAGCAAAATCATATGATGTTGGGGACATTGTTAATTTCCATGGCGGTAAGCATTATGTCAGCAGTTATCCAGATGCCAGAGGATACAGTGTAGGAGCCGGAAAAGCAAAAATCACGATCAAAGGTGGTTCCGGAAAAGCACACCCATGGCATCTGGTTACACAAAACTGGAATCAGACTCATGTCTGGGGCTGGGTTGACGATGGATCATTTGACTGACAGGAGGAACATTATGTCAAAAATGGAAAAAAATGGAATGGAAAAGCTTGCAAAGGTATTGGATTCGAGAATGGGAGAACACTCAGGAGGAGGATTTTCGTTCGACTTTGGAGTGATCAAGAAAGATTATTCCCTTGTTTCCAATACTTTTCCTTTGCCTATTCCTAAAAAGGATTATTCTGTCTGCAGACTTTTGGCCAATCTATCAACAAACGTATCTGGAGGAACACACGGAGGGCATAACAGCGGAACGGGATCACATAGCCATAAGGTGGTTATGCCTAAGTTAAAACCGGGAGATCGTGTGCTTATCGTATGGGTTGAGGGAGAACCTGTAGTCATAGATGTAGTAGTCAAGGCAAGTGGATTATAGGAGGCAATATGGAAGAAGAATCAAAAAATTTACTGCCGACTGTGGATGTTCCAGATTTTGTGGATGAAGAGGAAGATGAAGAATATGACGTTGACTATAAGCCATCGCCAATGTGGGATCTTGAAAAAGGAGATTTCGTTCGCACCGCCGCAAATAATGTGCCAATGAACGATGGATATGAAGCATATAAAATATGGTGTGTAAAAACGGTATCTACAGAAAGATATTCTTGCCTGGGATATTCAGATGATCATGGAACTGAAACAGAAGATATAACAAGAGAATCTGACCAAAGCACTGTAGAACTTTCTCTAGAAAGGACAATCCAGGAAGCTCTGATGGTCAATCCGCGGACATCATCGGTAGAAGAGTTTTCTTTTGAATGGGGTACTGGGAGGGTAAAAGTATCATTCATAGTTTATTCTGTTGATGGAGAACCCTTTACCGTTGATTCAATCATAGAAGTTTAGAGGAGGTGGTTAATATGGCTAGACCAGAATTTGAAATTCCGGAATTTGTGTCAGAAAGTGATTCTGACCAGATACAGGAGAGGATGATGGGAAACCTTCCGGCGGATATATCGGATATGGAAGGTGATTTCCCATATGATTTTACCATGCCTACGGCCATCGAGATATCTCAGCTTGTACAGTTCAATCTTGTTCGCTGCCTGATGGTTGCGTTTCCGGAATATTCCTGGGGCGATTGGATGGATCTGCATGGCGCAGAAGCAGGAGTGACAAGGAAAGAAGCTGTAGCAGCAACTGGAACAGTGTCTGTTACGGCGGCTTATGGCACAGTATTGGCAGCAGGCACAGTCTTTGCGGTTCCTGCAACAGATCAGATGGAAGCTGTTGAGTTCCAGACTTTACGAACTGTTACGTTCACAGAGAATGAAACCATGGACCTTGCGGTTGAAGCGGTCACTCCGGGGGTATCCGGGAATGTTCCGGCAAATACGATTACAATTATGGCATCACCGATCAATGGCGTTACAGCAATTACCAACAGCGAGAAAACATCGGGTGGTGCTGAAGAAGAAAATGATGAAGATTATTATGAACGAATCCATGCAGAATTCCAAGATTCGCAGTTCTATGTAGCGAATGATGCTGACTATATTAAGTGGGCCAAAGAAGTCCCCGGGATTGGAGATTGTATTGTAGAACCAGCTGTTGAAGGACCAGGAACAGTGGGATTGATCTTAGTTGATAGCAACGGACAGCCCGCATCAAGTACACTGGTCACAGCAGTTTACAACCATATCGTTTCTCCGGACGACAGGAGCAAAAGACTGTTGCCTACTGGATCGTCTAAGCTGATCGTCAAGTCAGCTACAGTAAAAACTGTAGATTTTGCCTGTACAGGACTTGTTCTGGATGGCGTTGGATTGGATGATGTAATCTCGACATTCAAAACTGAAATGATGGCAGTCTATTCCGCGGCGAAAGAAACAAATATCCTCCGGTACAATTCGGCTCGAACAGTACTGTCAACCATAACCGGAGTAAGCGATTTCATAGATTTTACGATGGATGGAAAGAGAGAAAACATTCACCTTTCATCAAGCGAGTATGCAGATACCGGTAATGTGACATTTACATTAGAGGGGGCTGAGACATGAGTATAGATCTGGAAAGATTCCCGTGGAGCGATTCGGCCAACAGAATGCTGACATATGTAACTAAAGGCTGGTATGATAAATCCTATGTCGGAAAATGGATATACGAAGTTATGGGCAGAGAGCTTGATCTGGCCACTGTGCATATTGAAGAACTTCCATACCAGATGTTTATCGATACAGCTACATGGGGACTTAAATATCATGAGATCAAGTATGGACTGCCCGTAAGAGAAGACCTGTCATATGAAGAAAGACGACGGTTGCTCCGTGAAAAGAAAAACACAAAAGCACCAATGACCCCATGGCGAATGGAACAGATTTTAAAAGGCGTGACGGATTATGATGTCCAGGTTCATGATTGTAATGAGCCGGGACATTATTTTTCTCACCCTAACATATTCAGCGTTCAATTGGAAGGTGAAACAGAGGTAGAACTAGGAGAAGTTAAGAGTAAAGTCGATAAGCTGAAGCAATCACACACAGTATATCTTCTTTCTGTTATCCTCATGCTTATTGAATGCACAGAGAGCTTTGAACAGAGAGTGACGTATCATTCAGATTTTTCATGGTGGAAGTATTCTCTTGATGGTTCCTTCGCTCTTGACGGCAGTATCAATCTGAATCATTGGTATCCGACAGAATTTCGCCCAGTCTATCCATTTGATACAGTCTTAACTGAGAATTTTATAGCAGATCGAATTTTTCACCGGATTCCAGATGTATATCATGAAAATATATTTAAGCCTTCCTTTTTCGTACGAAGCGATTTTGTATGGTGGGAAGGTTTTCTTGATGGAAACTTTTCACTGAACGGAACGAGAAAGCTCAATTCTTGGTATCCGATGGAAACTTTTATCGGGCATAGGCTGTTTATCGGCAATCAGGAGGCTTTTGAAACGAAACAGTGTATTTCATTGCCTGATATGATTAATGCTGAGAAAGCTGATTTTAGAGGCACACAGAGGGTAATTATGGGCTGGCGTGATGGTAATAAGATCCTGGACGGCAACTGTTTGTTAGACGGGACTTTATTGCTTGATGCAGGAGAGCCGCCATATCTGCAGACAGTTCGGATTCGTGCGCCTGTTAAACACGAAGAAGAAGTAGAGGTCACAATGGTTATTCCTTCACGGGCCGCAAGACTGGATGGAACGTGTAGGCTAGATGGAAGTGTAAAACTAAATTCAGGAAGGGAGGTCCTTTAAATGGCAGGGACTACAGTTACAACACTGGCAAAGAAAAAAATGGTAAAAGCAAGAGCGGGGATTTCATCGCTCCCAAAGATTGTAGGCATGGCTTTTGGTGATGGAGGTGTAGATTCGGGTGGAACAGTAAAATCACACAGCGCCGATCAGAACACCTTACATCATGAATTACTTCGCAAGAATGTTGATGGTTACGAGGTTCTTTCTGACACAAAAATCAGATATCGTTGCACATTGGCGGAAAATGAGCTGGCAAACACTTATATTTCTGAGGTTGGATTATATGATGCAGACGGAGATATGGTGGCCATGAAAGCATTCCTGAAGAAAGGAAAAGATGCAGACATGGAATGCGTGTTCGAGTGTGATGATACATTCTAACGTATTTCGATATTTTGTAACAAGTAATCGGATAATGATAGATAAATGTTATCATAAGGAGGTAGAAAATGTCGTATTTCGATATTTCTGGAGCTGTTTTCAACAATCAGCTCCGCGAATTAGAAACTTCTGATCCTGTTCATGCAGATGTGTTTAACGCTGTCTTTCGACAGTTGATAAATAATGACGTGGCACTTATGGAAGCCGCCAGCATGTTTGCGGGAGAAAAAAACAAACAGGCTGAATTCATTCTTAATCTCAAGAGAACTGGGAAAAAATATGGGGTTCATCATAGTGCATTTGATGTATCGCCATTGTCGGCGGGCACACGTACTCTCGATGCTGTAGGCATGGTAGCACAGCCTTCTACGAACACAGTAAGAGGAAGAAATGATTTTGAAGGCGAATCTGTTTTTTATGGATTGGAAGTTAATGGTCATGTAGATGATGCCGGAGAATTCATTGTGGAATATATTAAGGGAATCGACAATGAGTTCTCCAGGACAGAAAGAGATACATGGATGTTGTATCTGACTCAGTGGATTAACATAACCATTGATGCAAATGGAGAAAGCCTTGTTATCTCAGATGAACATCACGCAGGCTTCTTTCCGGAAGGAGCAGCAATCCGTACAGATCAGACTGTCAGACCGTTCGTTGCACAGGCTAAATATATGGCTGGAAATGGTTCTGATGGAAAGGCTGCATCTATTAGCGGAGTAAACGCTGCGCATGATCAGTCTCACAATGGAATGATTACACGATTCAAAGCCAAAGGAACACAGTATTGTGGAACAACTGCACAGGATAAAAACCATATGGACAACCTGTTTGAGGTCGCTTTCGCAACACGGAATTCACAGTCGATCATGTCTGGTTGCACAGGATATTACAACAGGTTCTATGCGACTGTTGTTGAAAATAATGTGGAACGTATCATTATCAGCAAAAGTGATGCAAACTCTTTGGTGGTCGGAAGCACGGTATCCATTGGAAATGCCACAGCTTTAAGTGGTAGCAATCCGACGGATGATAGAGGAAATGCAGGACTTCATGCAAAAGCAAATCGTGTCATCATTACAAAAATTGAAGATTATGACAGCAATAATTCGGCAGTTTATGTAGATAATGGAGGAACTAAATTTTCTACCGGTTCTACAATGGTAGGCTCCACAGAAGTAAAGACTACTATCGTTACAATGCCATGGCACACAGGTGCATGCGATAATGTCCTTGGTTCTTGCGGTTCTCCGAACAGTAATACATCTGGAAAAGACCCATACATTCTGTTCGGTGTAGAAATGTTCCTGGGATTTTACGAAGTTATCAGCAACGTAATTCTTAAGATATCTAATCATGTAATGACGGCTTGCATTTGTTATGACTGCACAAAGTTAGCAACAAGCGTGACATCGGATTATGTTGAGTGTGGATATAGTATTGCAGATACACAGGAAAGTTGGAAATATATCAGTGAACTTGGATATGATCCAGAAAATCCGTCTGTAAGACATGGAACGAAAGTAGCAGCTTCCTCCAGCACAGGGTATGCAGATGGACAGTATACAAATAAGCTTGATCAGACTTCTGACGGGTTAAGAGAGTGGCTTTCCGGCGGCACCCTGGCCGGCTGGTCTGACGCGGGCCGGTGGTTTGCGGCCCTGCACAACGGGCTCGGTGGCAGCTGGTGGACCTTTGCCGCGCGTCTTTCTGCTTCTGGACGCTGTGCGAAAGCAGCAGCGTAGGGGGTGAATTGCCGAATGGCAAGAGGGGAACTCCCCTTTTATTTCCCGGCGTAGCCGGGGCGTTTTAAAATCATACGGACTCACGCTACGTTTGGCAGTGGCTTTCCGGCGGCAACCTGAACAACTGGTCTAACGCGGGCCGGTGGTATGCGAACCTGAACAACGGGCTCGGTAACAGCTGGTGGAACTATGCCGCGCGAATTTCTGTGAGAATTTTGATGTGTAGCGTGTTTCGCTGTCCTTTGAGACAGTCCTAAAATGGCGGGGGCGGAATGCCCGAAATTCAAGCACCAGCATCGGCGGTCAGGAAACTGACTGCTGACCCTGTGGCGGAAGTGGACACAGGTGGGGGTTAGTAGTAAAACCGAAAGCTCTTGAACACAGAAAGAAAGAGGACTGGTAATGAAGACATATTGCCGAAGAATGGATATTTCTGACGAAAATTTCATCAGGAAATACATAGCTGCATTTATATATGACAAGCTAGAAAATGGTAATATGCCGAGTATTTTTGCTTACTATGGAAGCATAAGTAAAAATGAGGCTAGAAGGCGGTTGGAGAATTCACCGGAATTTGTAGCATCTGTGATCGATCAGATTGCGTATGAAATGTCGTGGCATTTGAAGACCAGAACTGTAAGGGAACATATCTATATGGTAGTTCCGGAAGAGAAACTTGTGAAAAATGTTGATATAGTAGATGGAATGAGCGGAAAAATTAGAACGCTAGGACTTGAAAAGATGATCATGCAGCTATATGAGGTGTTGGCCAAGGAAGCGGCAGGCGAGTTGTGGACGGCAAAAGTCGGACTTTTTCAAGTTGCATCAATACCTGGAAGAGGACAAGCTTACGGCAAAAAATACATCGAACGATGGATGTCGCGTGATCCGGAAGGAACCAAATATTGCGTTCAGTCAGACATTAAAAAATGCTATCCCTCTATGTCACATGATAAAATATTAGAATTTCTTCGAAGAGATTTAGGAAAGTCAGATATGTTGTTGTACTTGTTTGAGACTTTGATTGGATTGTATTCTGAAGCAAAGGTGCAGAACAAAGAGAAAGATTGCAAACATGGGATTTTTATAGGCTCTCCGGTGTCGAAAGATCTGTGCAATTATTATCTATCTTATTTGTACCATTATTGCACAAATGAACTTTATGAAATGAAGACCAGACGAGGGAAGACAACAAGAAAAAGATTGATTTATCATATCATGATTCAGATGGATGATATCATTCTTTTTGGCTCTAATAAGAAAGATCTTCATAAGGCAATGCTGCTTGTTATTGAATTCGTAAAATCTACACTCTGTCTAAAGATCAAAGATTCCTGGTCGTTATTTCGTACAGGTTATGTTGACAGAAACGGAAAACAAAAAGGAAGGGATTTAGACTATATGGGGCTTGTGTTCCATGGACAGAATTTAATCAAAAGATGTTATTCCGGAAAAACAGTGACAATACGGAATGTGTCAACAAGAATAAGAGCATCAATATTCCTAAAGGCTCGCAGGAAAATTCATAGATTTGCGAAAAAAATAAAGAACAAAAAGATTATAGGTAGTAAATTCGCCATGAGTACCATAGCATATAACGGTTGGTTTGTAACAACAGACTCCTTTCTTGTGAGGGTTGCAGAATGTTGGGATCAACTTATTTCGATGGCTAAAAATATAATCAGTCGTTATGCGAAACAGAAAAGCTATGCTATGGAAAAATATTATAAGAAGTGGAGGAAATTGAATTATGCATAAAACGAATAGCCCGGAATCACAAGGAAACATTACATATGCTGTTCTTCCAGATGGTTCCGCTGATGTATGGATTCGTAAGAACGAAGTCCAGCTTCCGGAAAAAGATGAAGGACCACAGGGTATGGAAGCTGATGAAATCTATTTTAAAGTATCTGCAGGTGTTGTTCCTAAGGAAGAGATAGTTGCAGATCTTGATTTTTGGTTCGATCAGTTGAAAGACAAAGAAGAAGGCTGCAATGCTGATTATCTTTCTATTGAAACATACCGAGCAGAAAAGAAAAAGGAGATATCTCAGATCTGCCAGAGCACAGTTTTTGCAGGAACGGACATTGATATTTCGTCTGGAAAGGAACACTTTAGCCTTAAAGATGAAGATCAGCTAAATCTCTTTGGAAAACAGGCTCAGCTGACCGCTGGCATCAAAAAACTGGAATACCATGAAGACGGCAATCCGTGCCGGTATTATTCTGCTGAGGATATGCAGAAGATTATTAATGGTGCAATGGAATTCAAGAGTTATCACACAACATATGGAAACTCTGTAAATATGTGGATTAAAGGATGTGCGAAAGCTTCGGAAATCGCCAAGATTGAATACGGAGCGCCGATCCCGGAAGAATATCAGTCAGAAGTTTTAAAGGACTATCTGGCCGAAATGGCAGCCGACAAGGAGGTTAAATGATTACTCTGAAGACCATAGGCAGAAACGCTGTGCTTTTCGCTATAGGAGGTACGATTTACTACATGATCGAACTGATATGGCGAGGGTACAGCTCACTGCCTATGGTACTGGTTGGCGGACTTTGCTTCTTGTTTTGCGGTTCGATAAATGAATTTCTAAGATGGGATATGCTCATATGGAAACAGATGTTTATCTGTGCTGTCGGGATAACTGCAATTGAGTTCCTTTCCGGATACATTTTGAATATTGTATTGGGGCTTGGAATATGGGATTACAGCAATATGCCTTTTAATATAATTGGACAGATATGTCTTCCTTTTACTGTGGCATGGTATATCCTATCTCTATTAGCTATTGTATTGGATGATCATCTGAGGTATTGGATATTTGGTGAAGAAAAACCAAGATACAAGTGGAGGTAACGACGATGGATGAAAACCAGGTTTTAGAACTTGTGGAATTCTATGAAGATATGATTGAAAAGCAGGATGAAATCATAGTGAGGCAGAGCAGGTTCATCAAGAGCCTGGCAACCGAACTTTCTCATTTGCGAAATATGCTGAATGTAGAAGCAAGCGAAGATGAAAGACTTGACGCAGGGATTATTGAAGAAGTAAAGGAAGAGTATGTAAGCATGAGGGAACCGTAGAGGTTCCCTTTTTTCATGGAGGTAAGGTATGGTGCATGCGAGAGATAGACCTTTTAGGCGCAACACATTGGCATCTATTAATGGCGAAAGGAGGTTCTTATGCGAAAACTGGTGGATTGGTTAATCGGAGGTAATCTGGATCGGCTCTTAAAAGCACTCGGAGGGGAAGAGTAATGCTCGAAACATTTTGTCTATCTGTGCTTGGCAGCGGAGGTGTTGCCGGCATTTTTTTTGCTCTGATTCGTCACTATATTGAGCGAAGGCTCATGGAAGTGGAGGCACGAGAGCAGGAACGCATTAAGTATAAAATTGAACAGAGAAAAGCGGATGAAGAAATTACACATGCTACGGGGCGCGTACTCTTTTGGCTACATCATGCAATTGTAAAAGGAGAGCATAATGGCGAGCTCGAAGAAGCATTTGAAAATCTTCAGCGTGCAGAAGCACACAAAAAAGAAATGGACAGAGAAGTTCTGGCCAAATACAGCATTGATTAGGAGGAATTATTTATGGAATTACTTAACTTTTTAAAACAGATTCCGTTCCCAGTATTACTGGTTGCGGTGTTAATTTTGCTTGTAGTGACTTTGGTTATTGCGTTTCAGTATGCCAAGCATAAAGGATTGGAAGGTATCCGTGAACAGGTATACCAGCTGATCCTGAAAGCGGAACATATGTATAAAGAATCGGGAACGGGACAGCAGAAATTGAAATGGGTTGTTCAGCAGGCGAGAGGATTACTGCCAAAGTGGCTGCAGGTTATTGTGTCGGAAGATGCGCTGCTTAAGATAATTGATGTGTGGTTTTGCGGCGTGAAAGATCTTTTGGACGATGGAAAAATAAATGGTTCACAGAAGGAAGGGGCTTAAGCCCTTTCCTTTTTTAGGGGGATATTATGAAAACGAATATAATGGGAACTGCAGTTGCTACGGTCCAGCAGATGCAGTCATATATACAGAAAGTTAATCCGGCAGTACCTAAATCCGTAATCGATATGGTTGAATATTATATATCAGAAGGAAAAACGGAAGGAGTAAGGGGAGATATCGCCTTTGCACAAAGTTGCCTCGAAACAGGTAATTTCACATTCAATGGTTCTGCCGTAACATTGGACCAGAACAATTTTGCCGGAATCGGCGTTACAAAAAATGGTATGAAAGGGAATTCGTTCTCTCATCCATGGATCGGCATCCGGGCACAGATCCAGCATCTTAAAGCATATGCATCTAACGAAAAACTGTACGGTGTATGCGTGGATCCTCGTTTCTGTTATGTGAAAAGAGGAATAGCCCCATATGTTGAATGGCTTGGGATACAGGAAAATCCACAGGGCGGAGGCTGGGCTGCCGGGAAGAATTATGGCTCAAAGATATTGGAAATTCTGGCGAAGATAATCGCGATGCCAGAAGTGAATAAGGAGGATGTTACAATGAATCTTAACACAAGTTTAATCAGCAATAACAACAGCTATGCAAATCAGGTACCTAAATACATCGTTATCCATAATACAGATAACTTTGCCAAAGGAGCAAATGCAAAGGCACATGCAAAGGCCCAGCATGACGGAAATTTCTCCGGCTACTCTGCTCATGTATACGTTGATGATACCGAGGCTTATCAGGCAACTCCATTCGACAGAGGCGCTTGGCATGTCGGCGTTAACTACGGAGGTGGTCTTTTCGGAATTTGCAACAACCACAATTCCATTGGCATTGAGATGTGTGTGCAGGCAGGGTATAATTACGAAAAAGCGTTCCAGAACACTGTTGAGATCTGCAAGATGCTGATGAAGAAGTTTGGAATTGACGCAAATCATGTGGTATCCCACTATGATGTGTGTGCGAAGAATTGCCCTTCTGCAATCCGGGCAAAAGGTGACTGGAACCGTTTCAAGCAGCTGATCGGTGCAAAGACGGCAACTACAACTGTAGATAAATATTACAGAATCCGGAAAACCTGGGGAGACAGTAAGAGCCAGCTTGGGGCATACAAGAATCTTGAGAATGCTAAAAAAGACTGGAAAGAAGGCTACACCATCTATGATTGGAATGGAAAAGCTGTATATCCGGAACAGAAAAAAGATACCTCATCACGCAAAGAGAAAGCTGACTTAACAGTAAAACTGGATATTCAGCTTCCTGTATTACAGTCTGGAACTGAGGGCGTAGCGGTGCGATGCTTACAGTCCATTCTTGGAGTTTCTGTTGACGGAGATTTTGGAAAAAATACAAAGTCAGCACTTAAAACATTTCAGCGGAATGTTGGTATTGATGATGATGGTTGCTGTGGTCAGAATACATGGAAAAAGATAGCTGACCACATGAATGCAAATACATTCAAATAATAACAAAATAGGTGCTTTTTATAATATGTTTGCTTCAAAATTTGCCTTACAGGGTATAAAATATATCACGCAGTTTATAACAGTATTTGATATAATCTAACAAAAGTCCTTCCGATATATCAAGAGGTGCTAAATTATAACGGAAGGAGCAATGGCATGATTAAAATTTTACTGTCAAAAAAGCTTGGGGAGATGAGACTTACTCAGGCAGATTTGGCGAGGGCAACCGGAATAAGACCCAACACCATCAACGAGTTGTACCACGAGCTTGCAGATAGGGTGAATCTGGAACACCTCGACTTGATTTGCGAAGCCCTGGATTGTGAGCTGGATGAATTGATTGTTAGGGTACCGAACAAGGAATCAGCCATAACCCACACTCGCCAGGGAACTCAAAAACCCGGCAGAAAGAGGTAACCGCTGCAACGGTTACCTCTTATTAAAGAGGGGATTTCCCCTCTTTATTTTACTTCTTTTAAATTATAATCCAATGAATCGTACAAATAATCTGTATCAAATCCCATATCTTTGTAACCTTGCAATACAGTTCCAACATAACGGCTAGATGGCCTTCCCACAGTGGCTGAGTCAGGCAAGAGGTATATAATAGCCTTTTTTCTAGTGCCGTTTTTTAATTGTACAAATACATTTCTCTTTTTATAAAATCTCGGATATCCCTCGTACAGATCAAGAGCCTTCTCATTTTTGCTATCGATATTCCAAACAGCAACAGGAACCCTACTTCCTTTTTGCCTTTTGACGGTTGCATAAGATCCTGTGTGGCTTCCTCTGTAAAGTAATTTCCAATTTATCAGATATCCGGTAAATGCGACCGTTGCTCCAGGACAACGGTATGACATTTGCTGTACATTAAGATTGCTTCCGTATGCTACATATAAACTCATGGCATTCCCTTTCTCCCCGTAAAGCCGTTAGGTCAGCTGATTTATGATTAAGCTGCATGTTCTGCATTTGCATTCTCACGAAGCTGTTTCATCATGTGAAGTCTACATGTTTTGAACTCATCACCATAAAGTCCAAGTCTGTTTGTGAGGATATTATACATTAAAGTGACTTTTTTCTTTGCTGTGTATCCGTTCATGGTTCTAAATACGACTTTATCATCGGATTCAATAGCCCAAGCAGAGAGCGCAAGGCAAAACTGAACATATGCTTTAATTTTTCCTGCATGAAGCGTGCTATTGAAAAGTCTAAATTCAACAGTACCTTTCTGGAAGAAGCTATGGAGATTCAGCGCATGATATCTTGTGGAGTTATAATGCTGATGATCGATACCACCACAATATCCATCGTTTGCTGGGCTATACCAGATCTTTTCGACAGAATCGGTTGTGATGTTCTTATCTTTTTTCATGGTATCGAGCAGGTTTTTACAAACTGGCAAACACCAACGATTTTTTCTGCTTCCGACTGCAAGGGCATCATAAATAATTTCCTGCCGACTATACATGAAGTTTACCAATCTGCGCAGAGAGGTTGCTGTATGGTTCGCTCCATCAACATGGATATGGATACCACATGAAGCATGAGGTACTCCACCAATTTCTCTGAATTTGCGAATGATTGCCTGCAATGTTTCAAGATCATCATATTTGAGAATAGGAGTTACAAATTCAACCCTGTATTCGTCCATGTTTTCATTTCCTGTTTTGCGTACTGGAATAATGGAACTGTCTCTCATTATTTTCCATTTCCGTCCCTGTGAATCACGAATGATTCTGGTGTGATAGCAGGTGTGATCAGGACCTGTTACCGTACTCCCGATAACTTCGGCAACAGCTTTAGCTGCCATAGCTCTTGTGATTCCTGTAAATTCAACCTCAACACCGTAGTTCTGTTTCTTTAAAAGTTCTGACATATCATTTTCCTCCTATTATCTCTCAAACCTCGCACCGTCTATACGAATGTTTGTTCTGTTGTTTATGTTTGTATATTACCATATGTACCGTACATGTCAATAGTTTATTGAAGAAAATCTCTAAAATAATGAAGAAAAATGTTGACAAAATGAAGATATAGTGATAAACTATAATTGTAGCAAGGAGATAGCAGGAAAGGAGTTAGAGAAATGGAAAAAGACATAATGACTACATTAGAATTTAAAACCGTTATGGAAATGGTCGTGTTGATCATCGAGAGCAGTAAAAATAAAGAAGAGGCACTTGAAAAAATCAAGAACCTCTCCATTTTAAAAGAAAATAATTAAGAACTAAGCGAATAGACACCGAGCGGACTCCGAAACTTCCTGCTTCCGCTCGGTACCTAAGAAAATAATAGCAGGAAGAAAAAAATAAGTCAACAGAAAGTTGGTGTATTATGATATCGTACAATCCGCTTTGGCACACGCTTCTTGATAGAGGTATGAATAAGGGAGATCTAAAAGACGCAACCGGATTAAGTTATGGGACTATGGCTTCTATGGGAAAGAACGAGCCAGTCAATCTGAAACAGATTGATAGAATCTGTAAAGCTCTTAACTGCGGCATCAGTGATGTGATAGAGTATATACCTGATTAACATCACTGCAATAAATAATACGATTTATTCCCGTGATGTTAGAGTGATGTTTGGAACTATTGCAAATAATAATACAACGTGGTATATTTAATAAAAGCCCGCCTCTCTTATTTTATTTAATACACGGTAACACAAAAAAGCGGCCTAGTGTTATTGAGTTTGAATAGTTTGAAATGCTTTAAGAACCCAGTATTTATGCGGGTTTGCAGCACTTCAAGAAGTCTTTTGATAACAAATTGATAACAGCTGCATGTGAGTCATTATTCTTGTAATCCAGTGGTTTTAGGGTTAGAGAATGATGACAGGTGGTTGTGCAACAAATAAATCCATATTATAAACGAAGCCCTTAGCTGTGGGTATAAAACTCATGGCTAAGGGCTTTTTGTCGCTATTTTTTGGAGGGGGGGGTCTTTTTCTTTGGTGCAGGAAGTTCATCGTACATAGACAGAAACAGGTTGCAAAGAAAGTAAGCGCTTAATTTTTAGGTATGATAGAAAAATCCCCGACTACTTTTCAGTAGCCGGAGCACCTTGACAATTCACA
>NZ_JBCPGE010000016.1:0-84374 GCF_040914025.1 Ruminococcus sp. RTP21484sp1_RTP21281st1_A8_RTP21281_210402 | reverse complement strand
TTAGGAATTATATGCATTGCCTCAATATTAATTTGGTTAAAATGAACAACTTAGAATGTTTTTCAAACACGCTCTAGTACATCGTTTTCGAAATAACTATACCACTCACTTGTCTGTGAATCCGATTGCACAGGCATAAAAGTCTCGGCGTAGCCCGCTACGCCTGCGTTTTTATGCCTGCACACTCGAATCCACATCCTACGCGATTGGTGTAGTTATTTACGAAACGATGTACTAGAGCGTGTTTGAAAAAGGCTTTCTGTAAAATGTACGTCACAATTTGTGAGAGATTTTACCCGAAAATACCTTTCAGATAAAGAGGGTGAACCTTCACCGTTACGAGTAGTATACATGTTTTTTGCTTACAAGCAGGTTTATGCAGGTGATTGTCAAAACAATAACAAACAGCAGGATCGCTGCTGCTGAGGCATAGGACGGGTAGCCGCCGCCATTTCCGTAAAGCATGTCGTAAACATAACCTACGATGGTGTTCATGCCAGCTGCGTTTAAGTCTGTGCCAAAAAGGGCAACTGCATCGCTGTAAGCCTTGAATGCACCGATAAAACCAGTGATGATCAGATAGAAAACAGTGGGAGAGATCATCGGTAGGGTGATCCGGATAAAAATACGGAATCTGGAGGTACCGTCTACCCGGGCTGCATTGTAATAATTCTGGTTTACAGAAGCCAGGGCACTGGTAAGGATCAGTACCTTAAATGGCATAACGATCCAGATGGTATAAATACATAATACCAGCATCTTCGCCCAGTATGGTCCGTCAATAAAATCTACAGGTCCCTGTCCAAACAGCTTCAGCACCAGGTTTATCAGTCCGTCGGAATAAGCGGTTTTTTTGAAAAGAATCATGAATACCAGTCCAACGGCCAGTGTGTTGGTTACATATGGCAGAAAGTAAATGGTCTGGAAAAGTTTTTTCAGAGCCTTCACAGAACTTAAGGCAACGGAAATCAGAAGTGCCAGCAAAGTGGAAAGGGGCACTGTGATCACAACCAGGATAAAGGTATTCCGGATCGCCTGGAGAAAATATGGGTCATGAAGGACGTAGGAATAGTTGTACATACCTGTCCCATAGTAAGTCTGGGAAGCGGAATTATAGCCCTCTTCAAAGGAATAGATAAAAACATCGATAAGAGGGTAGACCATGAAAATACCCAGAAAAAGCATAGCCGGCAGAAGGTACAGCCAGCCTTTGAAGTTTCGTTTGTTCATAGGAGCCTCCCTTTAAAGGTTGATCCGTTCACCAGTATCATGCCGGAACAGGAAGATCTTGTTTGGCTTGATAGAAAAACGGACGGTTTTTGCATCAAGCCGGATCTGGGTGTCAGAGCTGATGATGGAGCGGATCACAGGATTTACGGAGGATGCATGGGTGGAGACAACGGAGATGTCACGGCCCATTACTTCCATGCCGCCAAGCTGGCAGCAGAGCGCTCCCTTCTCATCGGGGATAAATCCCTCCGGACGGATTCCCACAGAAACCGGCTGGTCGGAGATCCCAGGTGTGAGAAGAACTGCATTTTCACCGATGTAAAGGCTTCCGCCACGGATCTGTCCCTCGAATACATTGATGGGAGGGGTACCAAGGAATTTGGCAACAAACAGATTTACAGGGCTGTCGTAAACGTTCTGGGGCTTCCCGATCTGTTGTACCACACCATCCTTCATGACTACGATCATGTCGGAAATGCTCATGGCCTCCTCCTGGTCATGGGTGACAAAGACAGTTGTGATCTTTGTAGCCCGCTGGATCTTGCGGATCTCTTCCCGGGTCTGGAGGCGGAGTCTGGCATCCAGGTTGGAGAGCGGTTCGTCGAGAAGCAGTACGCGGGGCATTTTTACAAGTGCACGGGCAATGGCTACGCGCTGCTGCTGACCGCCGGAGAGCTCGGAAGGACGTCGGTCCATAAGCTCTGTGATCTGCACCAGACGGGCTGCATTCTGAGCCCGCTCATCCATCTGGGATCTGGAAAGCTTGTCCTTTCCTTTCAGATTCTGAAGAGGAAAGAGGATGTTCTGCTTCACTGTGAGGTGGGGGTAAAGTGCATAATTCTGAAATACCATACCAACGCCGCGCCGCTCTGGGGGAAATGAAGTCACATCATCATCGCCGAAAAGAATTCTGCCGCTGGTTGGTTTCTCCAGGCCGCAGATCATATTCAGGGTAGTACTTTTCCCGCAGCCGGAGGGACCGAGAAGCCCGATCAGCTGACCGTCAGGAATTTCGAAATTGAAATCGCTTACAGCTGTGACCGGCTCCTGAGCCTTTCTTCCACGGGGCGGAAACTGCTTTGTGAGATGTTCTAATACTATTTTCATAATTTCGCTCCTAAATGTTTAATAAAGGTAACTGTCCAGTACCTTCACAGTTACCCGCTTCGCACTGCAGCGGAAAGCCTTTTTCAAACACGCGCTGGATGTCGCTGGAGGCGACCAGCCGCAGGCGGAGAATCCTACTTGCAGGATTCTGTTTTATTGGGATTTCTGCGAACTGCGTTCCAAAAAACACCTTGCAGAAAATAGCTGCTTAATAAAGTAATTATAGCGAATTTGCATGAGTTGTACAATGAAATTTGGAAAAAAAATCCTCCTGCCTGTCTGGCAGAAGGAAATAAGACTAAAGTATGTCTGAAAAATCATTCCCACAAATTGTGACGCATATCTTGCAGAAAGCCTTTTTCAGATACGCTTTAAGCTTCTGGATTGTCAGCAGAAGCGTTGTCAGAAGAAGCAGTATCTGTGTTATCCGTTTCAATGCTGTCAGGTGTGGAATCTGTACTGCTCTGAGGCATAAGTGCAAGCTCCAGGGAAGTATCTGAATAGAATGTATTTGCATTATACAGATAAAGTACTTCCTGAATTTCCTCTACCTGCATCAGTTCTTCCAGATCGTCATAGAAATAACGAGGGTCTACCATAACAATCTTGCGGTAGTAAGGCGCCAGGAAAGGGATCAGGCTGTTTGCGTAGGAGTCTTTGATCACAAGTAAGGTACGGTTTTCCTCTGTAGGGGTGGTGATCACAACCTTGCCATGGTTTCCGTTAAAGAACATGGCGTATTTGTCTCTGGTTTCCAGCTTGCTGGTATCGTAAAAGCTGGCTGTTTTTTTCTGTTCGTCTACATAATTTACAACAGAGGAAGGAACCGAGTCATCTCTTGGAAGAAAGACATCCATTTCTTCTTTCTCAGAAGCACGGAAACCGCTTTTGGCAGAAAGGGTTCCCTGGAAGCTCATGGAAACCGGGAGCTTGTCGTAGGAGATGGAAGAAGAATCGATTCCAAGTACCTTTGCAAGTTGCATATAAGCAAAGTAAGCTCCCTGAGTAGTCCAGTGATGGTCTGTGTGGTAATAAATTCCGTCATCCTTGTGCTGGGAAAGGGTGTCACGCACATCCACGAAAGTGACACCTGCCTTTTCAAGAGCAGCGGCAGTTGCGTCCAGATAAGGATTCTGGTCAGTGGCAGCAGCCAGGGCAGGGAGCTTATCTGAAAGGATATTCACGGCATTTGGCGCGATCAGCGCATACTGGGATAGATCAGAATGCCTTGCTGCAAAATCTATCATAGCGTTTACGGTACGGTTCAGACGCTCCTGGGAGGGTGCTGTAAAATCCTCCATCAGGTAGCCGTTTTTGCCAAGAAAAACATCGTTTTCTTCCGTATTTCCAAGGATACGCTGAGCTGTGGCGCGCAGTGTGATCCACCAGTCACGAAGGAAAAACTGGTCATTTACATAGGTTTCATAACCATCCGCAAATTTGCCAGATGTGAGCTGTGAAACGCTGATGGCCGGACGGGAGGCCAGCACACGGTTTTCCTTCTGGGAAAAGCCCCGGTCCGGAACTAAAAAATTCATTATCAGTACTGCCAGGATGAAGATTCCGAAAAGGCATCCGGTCAGGTGATAAAAATAGCGGTATCCGTTTGGTTTCTTTTTCATGGGTCCTCCAATTAATATGGTACCAGTTCAGGGCTTTTTCAAATTTACTCTAGAACTGCTGATACATAAATGGTGTGTAGGAACTGTAGATCATATACGCAATACAGAGGAAAAACAGGATTGCGTTTATCACTGCGGCAAGGTAAGTATTGCGTCTTGCAAGGCGCTTGAAATACTGGTAAAGCCCCGGACGGCAGCTGATCACGGAAATGATCATCAGGATCAGTCCGGATTTCAATGCATACAGGGAGGCACGGTCTGCGAAGCAGGAAGCTCCCAATCCAAACATGGCTCCCAGCATTTTTCCTATGGCTGCAGGTGTGGTCTGGCTGAAAAATACCCAGCCGATGATCACGGCAAACATGGTATATAAATTGCGAAGCCAGACGGGTGCCTTCTCAAGAAAACGTCCAAGAAGGAATTTCTCTGCCAGAAGAAGGAGACCGTAGTAAACACCCCAGAACACAAAGTTCCAGCTGGCGCCATGCCAGAGACCGGTAAGTGCCCATACCACAAGGATGTTGCGGATATGTCGGCCTGTGGAAACACGGTTGCCTCCCAGTGGGATGTAGATGTAATCACGGAACCAGCTTCCAAGAGAAATATGCCAGCGGCGCCAGAATTCAGAGACGCTGGTGGAAATGTAAGGATAATCAAAGTTCTTGTTGAAATTGAAGCCCAGCATTTGTCCAAGACCGATGGCCATATCGGAATATCCGCTGAAATCGAAATACAGCTCCAGTGTATATGCGCCAATGGCAAGCCAGGTTCCCACAAAAGAGGTAGTACCGGAAGACTGAAGGGTGGTGTACAGAGCGGAAAGATTGTCTGCAAGGAGAACCTTCTTGGAAAGCCCCTTGATAAAGAGCTCTGCACCTGCACCGAGGCGCGTTGTGTTTATACTGCGGCGGCTGATGGATTCCGAAATGTCAGTGTAGCGGACAATGGGTCCGGCTGTCATGTGCGGAAACATGGTGCTGTATACGGCATATGGAAAAAATCCTTTACAGGGTTCTGTTTTTCCCATATAGATGTCCAGGATGTAGGACAGATTCTTAAAGGTATAGAAAGAAAGTCCGATGGGCAATGCAAGCTGCGGATAGGTAAGCTTCAGTCCTGTGACACCGCTGACGGTATCAAGAAGAAATCCCCAGTATTTGAAAAATCCCAGGATCAGAAGGTTGATCACTACTGCGAAAATAAGGTTTCGCTTGCGGGACGGATCTTCATCGGTTATTTTCCCAAGCTCTTTGCCCATGTAATAATTGAAAAAGCTGGAAAACAGCATAAGAACCAGATAGGTAGGATCTCCCCATGCATAAAAGAAAAGGCTTCCTGCGAAAAGTACCGGATTACGGGCCCTGGCCGGCACGAAATAGTAGATCAGCAGAAATATGGGAAGAAAACAAAATATAAAAATTACACTGTTAAATACCATAACGTCAATTCTCCTATATCATGGATAATAAAGCCTGGCGAAGTTCCTGGGCGTTTTCACCGCAGAAATACCAGACATAGGCACCGCGCTTTTCTACAGAAGCTTCTCCGAGAAGTGCCATCTGATCAGTTCCATAGCCTTCGAAAATGTTCTTCTGACTTTCAAGATGAGCCTGAGCTGCTTCTAAATAGGCGCCTGCCTCAGAAGAAGAATTAGCCTTAACTACCAGAACTTCGTCTACAGACATTGGGGAGGCTGCTTTACGGAAAAAGCAGCTGTCTATGTCATTCTCATCAATCTGATAAAAACGGCGAAGACCGGAAACCCCTGGCTCACTAAGGTCCGTAACACCGGAAACCTGTTCAAGGGATGCAGATATTTTGTCCATGGATATGTCTGCTGCGTAGTCGGACACATAGAGGCGTCCCAGATAGACAACCAGGAAAATTACCATGACGGATTTTATGATAAGGGAACCGGTAAGCTTGAAATCAGAAAGGATGCTGGTTCCCTGATTTTTATTTTTCTTCAGATTGCCGCTCAGTTTGCCGGAAAAATCTGAGAGGATATTTCGTTTGGTATTCAGCTTCATACGAGACCTGCCCTTTCTGCCATATAAGTAAGCCATTTGGGGTAGTAGTTGTAAACCATATGCTCACCATCCGGCTCATACATGCTTTCGTCTACAAGGAATGTATCGTCTATAAAAGTGCATCCCATTTCGTCACAAAAGTCCCTGAGTGCCTGATTAAAGCTGTCATAATAAGCAAGGGCAGGACTTTGGTCGATGGCGCTTTGCTGGATGGGAAGAATGCTGTTGATGTAAATGGCAGTATCCGGAAGAGCATTCTGGATCTGTTTCACTTTCACACGGTAGGCGTCAATAAAAGCAGAGGAATCACCATTGTAAATTTCCAGGTCATTTGCTCCAAAGGACAGGAAAAATACGCTTGGATTCAGACTGATGGCGGTATTGATCTGGTCATCTGCATCGTCAATACGAAGTCCCAGCTTGGCAACTACAATACTGGTGTCAAGAAAACCATATTCTGCAATTGATTCTGTAATAGAGTCCCCTACAATAACAGTTCCCTGAAATGCCTGTTTAATTTGTACATCTGTGAGAATATCGCCAAGAACACCCTCCTCTGAGTCCGATCCGGTGGGCTTTTCTTTCTCGGAAAGTGCACGGATCGCATCCTCTATACTGGAGATATCGGCTGTTTCAAGCTTCTGAAGACGTTCAACTGTTTCCTGACATTGTTTGTCAGTATTGCCTGAACGAGAGCAAAAAAAAGCTACCCCTGCAGCCAGCACTACGACAGCTGGGATAACGGCAAGAATGGTTTTGTTGTTTTTTATATTTTTCAAAATTTAATTCTCCGATAAAAAATTAGATATAATGGAACTGTTCCCTGTTTGAACAGTTACGACATAATTCATTTTCCTTCGACATTCATTATAATACCACAGGGAAAAACTTCAAGTATAAAAATGGATTTTTTATATAGGAAATTATACTCTTTTTCCGGCTTTTTGTGGACGAATTTCACGAAAAGGTTTATACTGTCCAAAAAGAACCGGAGGATAACAGGAGGTTAAATGATGGAAGAGAAGAAAAGCAAAATTTTAAGAGGACAGATTCCAACATCTGTATTTTATATTCTTTTTGGACTGTGTCTGGCATTGATGCCTGTAGAAACGGTGAATGTTCTGTGCAAGGTGGTATTTGGGCTGGTTCTGATCGGGGCCGGTATTTATCACATTCTGATCTTTGTTCTGGAAAAGGATAATTCTACCATATTGGATCTTTTTTCCGGTGTGATCGTGTTGGTGATCGGTATCTTTTTGTTTATGAATCCAACTGTGGTTGTGAAACTGCTGACTCTTATGCTAGGAGCTTTTATTCTGGTGGACAGCATCTGGATGATGCGCGGCAGTATGAAACTGAAGAAGCGCGGGCAGGGCGTTTGGAAGGCATTTCTGGTTGAAAGTCTGATTTTTATAGGACTTGGAGTGCTGATCCTTGTAAATCCATTTTCTGAAATCAGGATGACCGTACAGATTTCAGGATGTATTTTTGTAGCGAACGGAGTGCTGGATATTATTTTTTATCTGATTCTGAAACATGGGCTGAAAAAAGAGATTCAGGATGGATCAGCTGGTGATGGAAAGAAAGAGAATAAAGTGACAGATGCTGATGTGGCTGTGACAGATGCTGAAACACCGGACTCAGGTTTTGAACCTGCGAAGAAGGTTGACACTGAGACAGTCGAATCTGGTGCTGAAAATACAGGTGCTCTGGAAGAACAGGCAAATCAGGAAGAACAGGCAAATCAGGAAGAACAGGCAAATCAGGAAGAACAGGCAAATCAGGAAGATCAGACAGATCAGACCGATCTGGAAAAGCAGACGGATCAGAAGCAGGAAGAAGAGGAAATTCTGGAGGAATGGAAGGATTGAAGCGGAACATTGTGATCATGGATTTTTCTGGAATTTACCAGGAAGAGCAGTTCTATGAGGGAGAGCAGATTTCCTGGATAGACCTGAGTGATATTTCAGGAACCAACTGCTATTGCGATGGAGATGCCCAGGCGCAGATTCTGGAACGAATGGAAAAATATCCGGTCTCCGGAATTTATTTTATTGATTCCGGAAATTATCATTATATGAGCAGAATCGGGAACGGGCGGGTGAAAGAGCCCTTCAACCTGCTGGTATTTGACAATCATACAGACATGCAGCTTCCTGCTTTCGGAGGGCTTTTGTCCTGCGGGGGCTGGATTGCAAGTGCACTGGAAGAGGTGGAAAAGCTTCAGGAGGTCTGGCTGATCGGGCCGGATGAGGAAGCGTATGGGCAGGTGGAAGAACCCTTTAAGGACAGAGTGCATTTTTTGTCCAGGGAGAGGCTGGCTGAGGCAAGATCGCATATGGCTGAGAAAAAAGGTTCTGAGGAAGAATTGATCAGAAGCTTGGAAATTCCTGCCAATATACCGCTGTATGTTTCCATTGATAAGGATGTGCTCTGCCCGGAGGAAGCAGCCACTACCTGGAGTCAGGGGGATATGACTTTAGAAGAGATGCTGAAAGTACTTCTGTCATTGTGCTCTCATTTTGAAAAAGAGAATGGAAAAATCCTGCAGGTGGATATTTGCGGGGAATGTGATCCGGATAAGAGTATGGAAAGTCCTAAAAATGATCATGCAAACAAGGAACTTTTATGGTTCTGGAAAAAATGGTTTTGAATGGAGAGAATAATTTATGAAAAATGAACTTCTGCGGATTGGTCCATTTACGATCTATGGGTACGGACTGATGATTGCCATTGGAATTCTGGCAGCTTATTTTACCGGAGAATACAGGGCGAAAAAGCGGAAACTGCCCTATGAACACGTTTTTTATCTGGTGGTATGGTGCGTAGTGGGAGGATTCCTGGGCGCCAAGATTCTGTATTGGATTACAGAATGGAAAAGCATCCTGGAGAATCCTGGGTTCCTAAGTGCTACTCTGACCGATGGCTTTGTGGTATTTGGTGGAATTGTTGGTGGAATTTTCACGGCGTATGTATATTGCAGGGTGAAAAAACTGGATTTTCTGAAGTTTTTTGATACGTTAATGCCTTCTGTAGCGCTTGCACAGGGATTTGGAAGAATTGGGTGTCTGCTGGCAGGATGCTGTTACGGAAAAGAAACGTCCGATGCTTTTTCCATTACGTTTCATACGTCTGCTTTTGCACCAAATGGGGTGGCGCTGGTTCCTACGCAGATTTATTCCAGTATTCTTGACTTTCTTCATTATGGTTTGCTACTCCTGATTTTTAGAAGCCAGAAAAAAGATGGAGAGACAGCGGCGGCATATCTGATTTTTTATAGTGCAGGAAGATTTGTGCTGGAGTTTTTCCGCGGGGATCTGGCAAGAGGAAGTGTGGGAGTGCTTTCTACGTCGCAGTTTATTTCGGTCTTTACATTTTTGGCAGGAATTGTGATGCTGGTACAGAGAAAACACGCTTCAAGTCATTGAAATGAAAAATAAAGCATACTCTTAAATGAAAAAAGCTTTAAGGGGCAGTTATGGAAAATAAAGACGCGGGCAATTGGGGTATGCAGGAGTCAGTTTCACCGGCACAGGACGAGATGTATGCGGATTTTATTGTAAAATATATGGGCTATTTTCAGGAAGACCTGGGCGATGTCCCAGGTTTTAGTTTTCAGAAAATAAACGGGATTTACGGGGTAGTCTATGCACCCTTGACAGAAATTGGAACGTTGAATATCAATACGTATTCCTACAGTTTTATTCCAAAATGTTATACGCATATGGATCTTGGAGGCCTTAGTGCTTCCGGAATTACCCGGCTTCAGGAACAGCCCTACCTTCAGCTGAAAGGAAGCGGAACAGCTGTTGCGGTTGTGGATTCCGGAATTGACTATCGGAATCCGGTTTTTCAGAACGAAATGGGCAGCAGAATCCTTTGCATCTGGGACCAGACCTTAGAGGGAGATGGGAAAGAAGTGCCTTATGGTCGTGTCTTCTGGAAAAAGGATATTGATCAGGCACTGGCTTCCGGAAATCCTCTGGAAATTGTGCCCTCTGTGGATACGGATGGCCATGGAACCAGAATGGCTGCTATTGCGGCTGGAAATTATTTTCCTGAGGAGAATTTTTCTGGAGCCGCACCAGAAGCCATACTGATCATTGTGAAAGTGAAGCCTGCGAAAAAATATCTCCGGGAGTTCTATCTTTTCCCTGCAGAAGCGGAGCTTTTCCAGGAAAATGACATTATGATGGGAATGGATTTTGCAGTGCGAATTGCGAATGACAGAAGAATGCCTCTTTCTCTGTGCCTTGGAATTGGCAGCAGCCAGGGAGCACATATCGGGAAAAATCCACTGAGTCTTTATGTGGATTATATTTCCCAGTATTCGCTGATTTCAGTTTCTGTTGCAGCTGGAAATGAGGGAGCGGCAAGACATCATTACGCAGGCCGCCTTACAGAGAGAGAAAACCAGGCATTGGCGGAGCTTCGCGTTGGAAACAAGGAGCCAGGATTTACCATGGAATTCTGGGGCGAGCCGCCAGAAATTTATAATCTTTCTTTGCAGTCTCCTACAGGGGAAATTCTGGATATCAGCGCTTCACTGGGGGCGGTGACGCAGGAATTATCTTTTGTCTTTGTGGAAACAAGGGTGAAGGTAAATTATGTTTCTATTGAGAGGCAGACCGGATATACGCTGGTATATTTTCAATTTATCCAGCCGGTACCTGGAATCTGGCGTATTTTTGTTAGAGGAAGAGATGGGCAGAATGTAGGATTTCATATGTGGCTGCCGGTTCAGGGGCTGATTTCGGAGGAAACCTATTTTCTGGAACCATCGCCTTATAATACAGTGACGGCACCTGGAGATTCACTGGAGAGTATTACCGTGACTGCTTACCAGTATCGTGACAACAGCCTGTATGTCCAGGCAAGCAGAGGCTTTATGCCGGATGGAAATGTAGTTCCACAGGTAGCAGCCCCAGGTGTCCAGATCCGGATACCCCTGTTAAACGGTCTTTACGGAAATGCCTCCGGCACCAGCCTTTCTGCCGCTCAGACTGCCGGTGCGGCTGCACTTTTGTTCGAATGGGCGGTGATACGTGGGAATCAACCCTATTTTACCGGCTCGAGCGTGAAAAATTATATTACACGAGGTGCGGAGCGTGAAGAACGGATGCAGTATCCAAATCGGGACTGGGGATTCGGGAGAATGGATCTTTATCATACATTTGAGTTATTGGCGTGATAAAAATCCTTGATAAAACTTGACACAAAATATTGATTCTTTGTATAATAAACCCATAAAATACGGTGAAAACCTTACGAAGAATGTTTTATCAGAGTAATTGATAGACATAAGAGAAAAGCTGTGAAAATAATCCGATTTAAAAGGAGAAGAATATGAGCCTGAAGATTGAAAAGAAAAATGAAGGAACAAAAGATACTGTAATGCTGTCAGGAAGACTGGACACAACCACAGCTCCTGAATTGGATGTTTTTGCAGAGAAGGAACTGGAAGATACACAGGAACTGGTGCTTGACTTTGCAGATCTTGAGTACATTTCATCTGCTGGTCTGCGTGTGCTTTTGAAATTGCAGAAGGTTATGAATAAAAAAGGAAGTATGAAACTGATCCATGTGGGAGAAGTTGTAAAGGAAGTCTTTGAGATTACAGGGTTTACGGATATTTTAACAATAGAGTGACACGCGCTGCAGGTCTGGCAGGTTTTAGGAGTGGTCAGAGAACTTACCATGTGAGGAACCGGTTCAGCGCGCATTTAATAAAGGAATTCTGTATTTTGTGCAGGATTCTTTTTTACATAGTGCAGGAAAAAAGGTATGGTTACCAGGCGGGATGGCAACAGAAGCCTTGGTAGCGTATGGGAAAGGAGCTGTGAAATTTGAAAAGTATTACAGTGGAAGCAAAGATAGAGAATGTGGATAAAGTTACGGAATTTGTAAATGAAGTGTTGGAAGAAAAGGAATGTCCGTTGAAGGTTCAGATGCAGCTGGATGTTGCCATAGATGAGATATTTGGAAATATTGCTTATTATGCTTATGGGAAGGGCAGCGGAAATGCCACAATACAAATTGAAATGGAAGATAATCCGCCGAAAATCACATTGATTTTCATAGACCAGGGAATCCCTTATAATCCACTGGAAAACAAAGATCCGGACATTACACTGGACATTGAAGACAGAGAAATTGGCGGACTTGGAATTTTCCTGGTGAAGAAAACCATGGATGAGCTTTCTTATGAATATGTTGACGGACAGAATATTTTAACCATGAAAAAAGAACTGGCATAAGATAAAAAAACGAAACAGATAAATGTTTACAAAAAAAGGCTGGCTTTTTTGTGAATATTACATCCAAATATTTTGAGCCAACCTAATTGTTTTTGTACGCCTTATTTGGTATACTGTATAAAACAAAAGAAAGCAGGAAAATATTATGAAGAGAGGCAGTATTTTTGAAACGGATGGTATCCCGCGGATACAGGAAGCCCTTCCTCTTGCGTTGCAGCATGTTGTTGCAATGATCGTGGGATGTGTCACCCCTGCCATTATTGTGGCAGGCGCAGCAGGGCTTGAGAATAAGGACCAGGTCATTCTTATTCAGGCAGCTCTGGTAGTTGCTGCGCTGTCTACCTTGCTCCAGCTTTTTCCCATTGGGAAGAAGTACAGGATTGGTTCAGGACTTCCCATCATTATGGGTGTCAGCTTCGCATATGTACCAAGTATGCAGGCCATTGCGGACGGGTACGGAATCGACACCATTTTGGGAGCCCAGATTGTAGGCGGTGTTGTTGCCGTTATCATGGGCATTATGGTAAAAAAGATCAGAGTATTTTTTCCTCCATTGATCACAGGAACAGTGGTATTTACCATCGGACTTTCCCTGTATCCCACTGCGATCAACTACATGGCTGGTGGAACCTCTAATCCGGATTATGGCTCCTGGCAGAACTGGCTGGTGGCTTTCTTTACCCTTGCTGTGGTAACAGCCCTGAACCACTTTGGAAAAGGAATCTGGAAGCTTTCTTCTATTCTGATCGGTATGCTGGCCGGATATGTGGTATCCATTCCATTTGGAATGGTGGATCTTTCAAGCGTGGGCAAGGCAAGTGTGTTCCAGGTACCACAGCCGTTGCATTTCGGAGTGCATTTTGAGATTTCTGCATGTGTAGCCATCGGACTGCTTTTTGCAATTAATTCGATTCAGGCAATTGGTGACTACTCTGCAACTACCATCGGTGCTATGAACCGGACGCCAAAGGATTCAGAGCTTCAGGGTGGTATTGTAGCTTATGGTATTACCAATATTCTTGGAGCCCTGTTTGGAGGACTTCCAACTGCAACCTACAGCCAGAACGTTGGTATTGTCACCACGACCAAGGTTATCAACCGCTGGGTTCTGGGGCTGGCAGCTGCTTTTCTTGGAATTGCCGGATTTGTTCCGAAATTTTCAGCACTTTTGACCACGATTCCCCAGTGCGTATTGGGTGGTGCTACAGTTTCCGTATTTGCATCTATTGCTATGACAGGTATGAAGCTGGTGGCTTCTGCAGAAATGGATTACCGTAATTCCTCCATTGTAGGTCTGGCTGCAGCACTTGGTGTGGGTGTTTCCCAGGCAAATGCAGCACTTGCCACACTTCCTGCATGGGTGACTACCATTTTCGGAAAATCTCCGGTTGTGCTGGCGACGATCATAGCAGTCTGTCTGAACCTGATCCTGCCCAAGGCTAGGGATGAGGAGAAAGAAGAGAAAATTCATGACAGCCAGGTTCAGGAGAAACTGGAAGAAGATCATAAGATGTTTGGAAATGGTTAGGAATAAGGCAGAAGGAATCATGGATTTTTGCTGATTGTGTGAAAAATAAAGAAAAAGTAAGAACTCCTTTGTTCTGTAAGATCAGTTAGAGCCTTTTTTAAACACGCTCTAACTGATCTTATAGAGAAAGGAGTTCTTTTCTTTTTCGTGAGCCACAAGAAAAACATGTAGAATATGTTTCGCCCTGTTTAAATCATGATACAGTATAGGGGATTTTCTGCCGGCTCTGAACTCAGAACGGCGTGGTTATTTTGTTACTGTTCACTGGTAACGTTATTTTCTGTATACGCAGACCGGAAGTCCGTCTTCGCCCATAGGCAGCTCTACATTTCCCTGAATCAGCGGACGTGCATAATGAATGAAATCCTCTGTCACATCAGAACCGTCCTGGTTGATCCAGGAAAGGGGAACGGTTTTTTCCTCATTACAGATTTCATTGACATCCTCAAGTCCACATCTCATCTGGTAAACGCCCTCAGAGGTCTCCTGACGGATGAAAGATACCATTTTTCCAGTTTCGCCTTTCAGTGCAGCCTGAACGCCGAAAATACCGGCTGTAATGGCCTCCTGGCGGTCCGTGTCAGAGAGCATGGAGGCACTGCAGCGCTGGCTTACATTCAGTTCAATGGAGCGGGCTTTCACGCCAAGTCGGCTTCGCACCAGGTTTTCCAGATATTTGCCGCAACCTGCCAGCATTTTATGACCAAAAGTATCGGTGCCTACAGAATTGTCATATTCGCAGATAAAAGTTCCTTTATTATCATGAATGCCTTCAGAAACGCAGACAACAACATTACAGTTTTTTTCGAAGCAGGCTTCTGTTTTTTTCAAAAATTCTTCTGTATCAAAGGCTGTTTCCGGAAGATAAATAAGAAGCGGGTTATCGCCGGTATATTTGCGGGCGAGAGCGCTGGCCGCTGTGAGCCACCCGGCATGACGTCCCATGATCTCTACGATGGTCACGGATTTTTTCTCATAAACATTGGCATCCAGGGTGATTTCACGGACTGTGGAAGCCACATATCTGGCAGCACTGCCAAATCCAGGAGTGTGGTCAGTATGCACAAGATCATTGTCAATGGTCTTCGGCTCTCCGATAATGCGGATGTCACTGCCAATCATGGCTGCGTAGCGGGAAAGCTTGCTCACAGTATCCATGGAATCGTTGCCGCCGATGTAGAAAAACCAGCCGATATTCATCTCCTCAAATTTGCGGAAAAGCTCCGGATATACCGGATCTTCCAGAGATTCCGGAAGCTTATAGCGGCAGGAACCCAGGTAAGCGCCTGGGGTGTAGGTAAGATATTCCAGCTTTTCTCCGGGAAGTGCTTCTTCAAAGTCAAGGATGGTGCCCTTCAGAAATCCTTCAATACCGTTTATCATGCCATAAACATGTCCGATTTCTTCTTGTTTTATGCCCTCAGAAACTACACCATAAAGGCTGCTGTTGATAACTGCAGTAGGTCCGCCGGATTGTCCGACGATCAAGTTCTTTTTTTCCATTTTAATGAAACCTCCTGTTGTTCTTAGCGCCTGTTTGAAAAAGGTTTTCTGCAAAATATACCGCAAATTGTGACGCGCATCTTGCTGGAATGATTTTTCAAAAACACGCTTTGGTATTTTTATTATAACAGGAGAGAGCGTATGTGGCAAATGAGAAAAATACGATTGTGGGAAAAGGCAGGATGGATTATAATAAGAAGCAGGGAAACTGCAAGAAAGCTGGGATTATATATGGAAAAAGAGCGTGATATGCGGTATGAAAAATTCCAGACAACAGGACAGGAGCGGATTCGGCTTGCCTGCGCATTGGAAGGATTTTTTTTAGCAAATGAGTGCGAAGAAGAGAAAAAAACTGCCTATGGCCAGTATCTGAAGCGAAGAATCCGCCCTGCTATGGAAGCTTTGATCCGGGAAGAGAATGTGGGGAAAATGGAGCTCTTGAAGAGTTTTGGCTGGTTTGGAGCAGAAGAACTGGAGAATTTTATCTGTACTGCCAGAAGAGAGCGAAAGCTGGAGAGCCTGGTGTGGCTGATGAGGTTAAAGGATCAGAAATACGGATATAAAGAGAAAAAATTTGACCTTTAGCAGGAAAGAAAGCGGAACTATGCAGGATAATAAAGAAAGAAAAATGTCTGAAAATACAGGCAGTTTCATAAAGAAAAAAAGGCAATACCAGGAAATGGGAATGAAAATCCTGCATATCTGCAGGAGTGAAATCTGTGCAAGATTTCCATTTTTTTCTTATGCATCAGCAGCCCTTTCGGCGGTCGTGGAGACAAACATGTTTCCGCGCAGCATGGGAAATGAGAGCTATTTGCAGTCCTGGAACCATGGAATTGGAACTGACGGTGAGAGGATAATAGCAGACCCTGTATTTCTGATCTATACGTGGGCAGAGAATCCAGAAAGGCTGAAAAGAGGCTGTCTGCACATGTTGTTTCACTGCCTTTACCAGCATCCTTTTTCTGATAAAAAGATGGAAGAAAGATTGTGGAATGTGGCTTGTGATCTGGCTGTGGAGCTTCTGATCTGGCAGAATATTCCGGAAAATTTATGGCAGTATCCGTCAGAAGAACTGCAAAAAAGAAGACGGATTTTTGAATTTATAGAGGGCAGAAATTGCTCTGCACAGGTACTTTATCAGCTTCTGAAACAGGAAAAACTCCCTTTTAATATTGAAGAGCTGGAATCTCTTTTTTCCTTTGATGATCATTCCCTGTGGAGTGTAAATCCATGGAAAAGGGAACAAAAACGGAGCAGGTGGGAAAAGATTCTTACATATACCACCCTTGGAAGGGAGCGGCAGAAGCATCGGATCGGAGCAAGTCCTGGAAGTAAAGAAGAGGAATTGGAAGAACTGTACAAAAGCCGATATGATTATCGGAAATTTCTCCGAAAATTTGCTTTTCCCAGGGAAGAAATCCAATTGGATGAGGATAGCTTTGATTATATTTTTTATAATTTTGGAATGGAGCAATATGGAAATCTGCCGCTGATCGAGCCGTTGGAATACAAAGAAGTGAATCGTCTGGAGGAATTGGTGATCGCCATTGATACCTCTGGTTCCTGTTCCAAGGAGCTGGTCCGGAGATTCCTTGGAGAGACCTACCAGATCCTCAGCACCCGGGAGAATTTTTTTAAGAAAATGAAAGTATATATTGTCCAATGTGACTGTTGTATTCAGTGGTACCAGGTGATCCATTCAGAGGAAGAATGGAAAGAATATATGCAGAAGATAACCATACAGGGACGGGGTGGAACCGATTTCAGGCCTGTTTTTGAACTGATCAGAAAGGAACAGGAGAAGCGGGAATTGCGGAATCTGAAGGCTTTGATCTATTTTACTGACGGAGATGGGATTTATCCGAGACAGAAACCGGATTATGAAACGGCCTTTGTATTTGTGAAAAAGACGGAAAATATGAGACTTGTGCCGGACTGGGCTTATAAACTGGTTATCGGCGAAAGGACAAAAATATGAATATCAAAGACGCAAAAAATGAGATTATCCATACCCTTGCTGCTTATTTAAAAAAGGACGGGAATGGAGTTTATACTTATCCTCTGGTACGGCAGCGTCCAATCCTTCTGATCGGTCCGCCGGGAATCGGAAAAACTGCTGTTATGGAGCAGGTTGCAGCCGAATGTAAGGTGGGCTTGGTGGCTTACACTATCACGCATCATACTCGTCAGAGTGCAGTGGGACTTCCCAAAATTGTCACCAGGAATTACGGTGGTACGGAAATTGATATAACAGAATACACCATGAGTGAAATTATTGCTTCTGTGTATGAGTACATGGAACAAACGGGAAAAAAGGAGGGAATCCTTTTTATAGATGAGATCAATTGCGTGTCAGAGACGCTGGCTCCGGCTATGCTGCAGTTTTTGCAGAACAAGACCTTTGGAACCCATAAGGTACCGCAGGGATGGATTATTGTAGCAGCTGGCAATCCACCTGCATACAACAAATCTGTCCGGGAATTTGACATTGTTACGCTGGATCGTGTAAGAAAGATTTCCATACAGGCAGATACAGATATATGGCTGGAATATGCGGGAGAAAAGGGCATACATGGCGCAATTTTGTCCTATCTTTCCCTTAAAAAAGAGAATTTTTATATGGTAGAAAATACAGTAGATGGCAAGTTTTTTGTGACCGCCAGAGGTTGGGAGGATCTTTCCGAAATCCTGAAAAGTTATGAGGAACTGCAGGTTGAAATTGGAGAGGAATTGATTGGAGAATTTCTTCAAAAAGAGGAAATTGCAAGAGATTTTGCCGGTTATTACAGACTGTATGAGAAGTATAAATCTGATTATCAGATACAGGAAATTCTTGATGGAAATGTAACTTCCAGGCAGCTGAAGACTTGTTGCGATATGGGGAAACAGGCATCTTTTGAAGAACGCTTTACTGTAACTGAAATGCTTCTTGAAGCTGTGACAGAAAGAATTTCATCCTTTCAGAAAACAGACGAAAAGACAGAAAAACTATACGGAAATCTTAAATTGCTGAAGGTTTTTTTGCAGGAAAAGAACAGCGTAGAAGCTATGGAACAGTTTATCGTTTCCAGAAGAAAAGCACTGGATGCGAAAATCTGTTCAGAGCTTCTGACAGCAGAAGAAGCTGCCAGGGAAGAGGAACAGATCAGAATTCTGGAAGAGTATTTTTTCCAGTTGAAAGAGCTGCATATTTCTGACGTGGCAGAAGGAATAGAACAAATCGGCGAAAGGTTTGGCAATGTTTGCAGATTACGAAATGAGAAACTTGAGGAAACGAAGAAGATGCTGGAACAAGCCTTTTCTTTTCTGGAAGAATGCTTTGGGGAAGGGCAGGAATTGCTGTTGTTTGAAACCGGCCTGACAGGAGATGACAGATGCAGTATTTTCATCTCTCAGTATGGCTGTCCTTCTTATTTTAAACATTGTGAACTTTTGCTTTACAGCAAAAAAGAAAATGAACTGAGGAAAGAGTGCAGGGATTTGCTGGAAGATTAAGTGAAGAATGTAGGAATTACTGATGCTGAAGGTATGGCGTGTATAATACTCTGAATACGAAATCATGCTTTGCATGATCTCGCGCCGCAATCCTGAGACAGAGGTTGCAGGAAAATTTTATAGCCTATATAATATAGAGAGACTTTAAAAGTTTTATATATGCGGAACTTCAGATTTTGTGAATAATATTGGTAGAAGGAGGTTGCCATGAGCGAAGATAAGAAACCAAAAAAGAAGAAAAAAGCAGGTGATGTATTTCTCACAATTGTACTGATCGCTGCAATCTGTGTATTCTGTTATGCAGCATATAATCTTTATCACATTTATACAGAGTATAAGAAAGGCTCAGATGAGTATAATGCGATTGCCCAGATGGCGGTGACAGAGCGTGATCCGGATCAGGACAGTACCAGTGACAGTGAGGAAGCAGCAGGACCAGACGGACCGACTCTGAAGGCCCCGCTGGATATTGATTTTGATTCTCTTCGAAGCATTAATACAGATGTGATCGGCTGGATCTATGTGGAGGCACTTGATGGTGTCAGCTATCCGGTGGTAAAGGGAACTGACAATGACCAGTATCTTCATCTGACATATGAGAAGAATTATAATTTTGCCGGAACTATTTTCATTGATTATGAGAATAAGGCAGATTTCAGTGACTGCAATACGCTGGTATACGGTCACAATATGAAGAACGGGACTATGTTTGGACAGCTGAAGAATTTCAGCAAGGATGATTCTGCTTACAATAAGAGCAAATATTTCTGGATCTTTACCCCGGAGAAGACTTACCGGTATGAGATTATTTCTGCGTACACCACAGCGGTAAACAGTGATACATATACACTGTTTAAGGGACCTGGACAGGAGTTTGTAGATTATATGAATAAAATAGTCTCCTATTCTGATGTTAAGACTACACCAGGTGAACTGGGTGTAGACGACAAGATCGTTACCCTTTCCACATGTACCGGTAATGAGTCTACCCGTTATGTGGTTCAGGGAAAAAGAGTGGATACTTTGGATGTAGTGAAGAAATCAGACAGCACGAAGCAGACGGGGGATAATTAGAACCAGATCTTTTTGAAAAAGCATGCAGACCCATAAAGGTCGGGGGATTTCAGCAGGGTGTTAGAGGAACTTTGAGAGAGGTATCGGAAAGCATATTACTGTAAAATGTGTACAGTGTAATGATTGGAGGAGTGGACATGAGTAAGGAAGTGGAAAGACTTCAGGAGCTGATCGACCAGTACGATAATATTGTATTTTTCGGAGGAGCAGGAGTTTCTACGGAGAGCGGAATCCCGGATTTTCGAAGCCAGGACGGACTTTATAATCAGAAGTATGATTATCCGCCGGAAACTATTTTAAGTCATACCTTTTTCATGGGTCATCCGGAGGAATTTTATCGTTTTTATCAGGACAAGATGCTATGCGATACAGCGAAGCCGAATGCTGCTCATCTGAAGCTGGCAGAGCTGGAAGAAGCCGGAAAGCTGAAAGCAGTTATCACCCAGAATATTGATAATCTGCATCAGATGGCAGGCAGTAAACATGTACTGGAGCTTCACGGAAGTGTATACCGGAATTACTGTATGAAATGCGGAAAATCCTATGACTTCAAATATATGAAAGCTGCGGAAGGTGTTCCAAGGTGTTCCTGCGGTGGAATTATCAAGCCGGATGTGGTTCTTTATGAAGAAGGACTGAATGACCGCACCATCAATGAGTCTGTGCGTGCTATTTCCCAGGCGCAGGTTCTTATTATAGGAGGGACGTCCCTGGCAGTTTATCCCGCGGCAGGATTGATCGATTACTTTTCTGGAGAACATCTGGTAGTGATCAACAAGTCCCCGACGCCAAGAGACCGGTATGCAGATCTTTTGATCAAGGAGCCTATCGGACAGGTGTTTTCCCAGATAAAAGTTAAAAAATAGTGTACTTGAAAAAGGTTCTAAAGCAAAAATGAAGCAGGTAAATAAGGAGTTTATATATGGCAGCAGTTGTTTATGAAGTTGGAGATGTTGTTACATTGAAGAAGGGCCATCCATGCGGCAGCAAGGAATGGGAAATCTTAAGAGTAGGTGCAGATTTTCGCCTGAAATGTATGGGCTGTGGACACCAGATCATGGTACCGCGGAAGATGGTGGAGAAAAACACAAAAAATCTTCAAAAAAAGGAAAAATAATGCTTTACAGCCTGAAAAAAGTATGTTAGAATCAAAAATCGTGATATATAAAATATCCTTGCTCTTTGACAGGCAAAGGGCCAACAGACCATAAGGAGGTAAGACAAGCATGAACAAGTACGAGTTAGCATTAGTTGTTAGCGCAAAAGTTGAAGACGAAGTACGTGATGCAGTAGTTGAGAAAGCTAAAGGATACATCACTCGTTACAATGGCGTTATCACAGACGTTGAAGAATGGGGTAAGAAGAAATTAGCTTACGAGATTCAGAAAATGCATGAAGGCTTCTACTACTTTATTCAGTTTGAGGCAGACGCACAGTGTCCGGCAGAAGTAGAAAGACATGTACGTATCATGGACAACGTATTAAGATACTTAGTTGTCAGAAAAGACGCATAATCTTTTTGCATAATCGGATTTAGAAAGCACCATTAAGAGCCCGTTCACTTAGTATATTAAGAGAGGTAAGAAGAATGAACAAAGTAATTTTAATGGGACGCTTAACAAGAGATCCTGAGGTAAGATATTCCGCAGGAGAGAATGCACTGGCAATTGCCAGATACACATTAGCGGTAGACAGAAGATTCCGTCGCGATGGAGAAGCAAGTGCTGATTTCATTCAGTGTGTTTCTTTTGGACGTACGGCAGAGTTTGCTGAGAAGTATTTCCGTCAGGGACTGAAGATTGCCGTTACAGGTCGTATTCAGACCGGAAGCTATACCAACCGTGATGGACAGAAGGTTTACACTACAGAGGTTGTTGTGGAAGATCAGGAGTTTGCTGAGAGCAAGGCTTCCAGCGACAGTTATGCTGCTTCCCATCCGCGCACAAGTGCACCGGAGGCATCTATGCCGAACCCGGGAACCGCTGCAGAGGGCTTTATGAACATTCCGGATGGCATTGACGAGGAATTGCCATTTAACTAGAGCTTAGCTCTTAGAACTGAATAAAACAGGAGGAAAACCAACATGGCTTACAATAATAGAAGCGAAAGACCAGATTCTCCAATGAAGAGAAGAGGCGGCCGCAGAAGAAAAAAAGTTTGCGTATTCTGTGGTAAAGAGAATAACGAGATCGATTACAAGGATGTAGCAAAATTAAGAAAATATGTTTCCGAGAGAGGAAAAATCCTTCCTAGAAGAATCACAGGAAACTGCGCGAAACATCAGAGAGCTCTGACTGTTGCTGTTAAGAGAGCACGTCATCTTGCTATGATGCCATACATCCAGGACTAATTTGGAAGTGTTTACCGCCATCCGGAAGGATGGCGGTTTTTCTGTCTAATCTTCTATGGAAAAATCCTTAGAAATCTGTTATACTATCTGGCAAAGGCGTATTTTGCCTGTCACTATGTAAAAGGTACCTGAAGATTTGTAAGTGAGGATAAACTTATGAATAAAAAACTGAAATTCAAGGGATCCATGAAGCAGTTCATGAGGTGGCCACTGTATCTGACCATTCTTCTTATATGGCTGGATATTCTTATTTTTATGGTAAGTGTGAAAGCAGGAATTCTTGCTACACTTGGAATTGTGGTATATATTGTGGCAGCACTTCTGCTTACCCGCTTTCACAGGCCGCTGATTCTCAATGATCTGATCGCGTTTGCCAATCAGTATGAATCTCTTGAGAAGCGTCTTCTGGATGATCTGGCTCTTCCCTATGCCATTATGGACACCAATGGAAGAATGATCTGGTCCAACAAGGTATTTGCAGAGCTTACCGGGAAAGAACAGCTGTATAACAAGCACATTACCACTATTTTTCCGGAGATCACACCGGATAAACTTCCTGTACCTGAGAAACAGGAGATCACAGAGATGAGCACCAACTTTGGTGACAGGATCTATCGTGTTTCCATGCAGCTGGTTACTATGAAAGATGTGGTAAATGAAGCCCGTATTCTGGAAAATGTGGATGCAGACATTAATCTTGTGGCAATGTTTTTCTATGATGAGACAGAGCTTCAGGAATATATTCAGAAGAATGAGGATGATAAGCTGGTAGTTGCCCTGGCATATCTGGACAATTATGAAGAAGCTCTGGAAGGTGTGGAAGAAGTCAGAAGATCCCTTCTGATCGCACTGATCGACAGGAAAATCACCAAGTATTTTTCCAATTTTGACGGACTTGTACGCAAGCTGGAGCGGGATAAATACTTCCTGATCATGCGTCAGAGTTCCCTGGAAGCATTGAAAGAACAGCGTTTTCATATTTTGGATGAAGTTAAGACGGTCAATATTGGTAATGAAATGGCAGTCACCCTAAGTATCGGTATTGGTCTGAACGGCGCAAACTATCTGCAGAATTATGAATATTGCCGTATTGCCATTGAGATGGCTCTTGGACGCGGCGGTGACCAAGTAGTAATTAAGAATGGAGATTCCATCGCCTATTTTGGCGGAAAATCCCAGCAGGTGGAGAAAAATACCCGCGTAAAGGCCCGAGTGAAGGCACAGGCTCTGAAAGAGTTTATGAGCACCAAGGATCGTGTTGTGGTTATGGGACATAAGATCACAGACGTAGATGCCCTTGGGGCTGCAATCGGTATTTATCGCGCAGGAAAGACCCTTGGCAAGCCGGTCCATATTGTAGTAAATGATCCGACCACATCCATCCGTCCGTTGATGGCGGGGTATATCAATAATCCGGATTATGAGCCTTCCATGTTTGTAGATTGTGCCCAGGCAAAGGATCTTGTGGATAATAATACAGTTGTGGTTGTGGTGGACACAAACAAACCAAGTTATACAGAGTGTCAGGATCTTCTTTATCTGACCAGGACGATCGTGGTGCTGGATCATCACAGAAGAGGCAGTGAAGTGATACAGAACGCAGTACTTTCCTATGTGGAGCCATATGCATCCTCCACATGTGAGATGGTTGCCGAGATCCTTCAGTATTTTGACGAGGATCTGCGTCTTCGCAGCCTGGAGGCGGATTGTCTGTATGCAGGTATGGTAATTGATACCAATAATTTTACTACACGTTCCGGCGTGCGTACTTTCGAAGCAGCTGCTTATCTTCGGAGAAATGGCGCAGATATTACAAGAGTCCGCAAAATGCTTCGGGATAACATTGATGCATATAAGGCAAGAGCGGAAGTTGTCCGCACTGCCCAGATTTACAGAAATTGTTTTGCAATAGGAAGATGCCCCAGCGAGGGGTTGGAAAGTCCTACAGTAGTAGGAGCCCAGGCCGCAAATGAGCTTCTGAATATTGCAGGTGTGAAGGCTTCTTTTGTTCTTACTCCATATAATAATGAGGTGTATGTAAGTGCCCGTGCCATTGATGAGGTCAATGTGCAGGTTATGATGGAGAGAATGGGCGGCGGAGGTCATCTGAACATTGCCGGAGCCCAGGTGAAGGCTACAGAAGATGAGACAGAGAAAATGATCAAAGATATTATAGATCAGTTATACCAGGAAGGAGAATTCAAAGAATGAAAGTAATTTTACTGGAAGATGTAAAAGCCCTTGGAAAAAAGGGAGAGATTGTAAACGTCAGTGACGGATATGCAAGAAACATGATCCTGCCGAAGAAGCTTGGACTTGAGGCAACTCCAAAGAACTTAAATGATCTGAAGCTTCAGAAGGCAAATGAAGAGAAAGTTGCCCAGGAGAATTTAGAAGCTGCCAGAGCTTTTGCCAAGAATCTTGAAGATAAAGAGGTTATTCTTACTCTTAAAGTGGGAGAGGGCGGAAGAACATTTGGCTCTGTTTCCACAAAAGAAATTTCAGAAGCTGCCAAGAAACAGCTGAATCTCGATATAGAGAAAAAGAAACTGGTACTTCCAAACCCGATCCGCAATCTTGGCGTAACAAATGTACCGGTTAAGCTTCATCCTAAGGTAACCGGAAGCCTGAAAGTATGGGTAAAGGAAGAGGCATAAGGGCTACTGTGAAGAAGTGTAAACAGTAATGCATAAAGCTGCAGGAGAGGATGTTTTTTACGAAATGGAAGAAGCATTGATCAAGAGGATACTTCCTCACAGCATTGAAGCGGAACAGTCCGTTATTGGTTCCATGATCCTGGACCGTGATGCCATTCTGGTAGCATCAGAGATTCTTACAAGTGATGACTTTTACCAGAGCCAGTATGGTATTATTTTTGATGCCATGGTGGAGTTATGTAATGAAGGAAAGCCGGTGGATCTGATCACTCTTCAGAACCGTCTGAAGGAGAAGGAACTTCCACCAGATATCAGCAGTATGGAATATGTAAGAGATCTGATTTCTGCAGTTCCCACTTCTGCCAACGTAAAGTATTATGCCAATATTGTCAGCGAAAAGGCTGTCCTTCGAAGACTGATCAAAGTGAATGAGGAAGTGGAAAATGCCTGCTATATGGAGAAAGAAGGCACACAAATGATCCTGGAGGAAGCGGAGAAGAAATTGTTTAATGTTCTTCAGAGACGCTCCAGTGATGAGTTTGTGCCTATCCAGCAGGTGGTTTTGAATGCGGTGAACAATATTGAGAAAGCTTCCAAGATGAAGGGAACGGTAACTGGTATTCCTACCGGTTTCGTGGATCTGGATTACAAGACCTCCGGAATGCATGCTTCAGACCTGGTGCTGATCGCAGCCCGTCCGTCTATGGGAAAAACTGCTTTCGTTCTTAATATTGCCCAGTATATGGCATTTCGTAAGGACGTTACGGTAGCGATATTCAGTCTGGAGATGTCCAAGGAGCAGCTTGTAAACCGTCTCCTTGCCATGGAATCTCATGTGGATTCCCAGAATATGAGAACTGGTAATCTGAAAGACGAGGATTGGACCAAGCTGGTGGAGGGTGCAGATATTATCGGACGCTCTAATCTTATTATTGATGATACCCCCGGTATTTCCATTTCCGAGCTGCGTTCCAAGTGCCGAAAATACAAATTAGAGCACAATCTTGGAATTATTATGATTGATTATCTTCAGCTGATGAGTGGAAGCGGACATTCTGATTCCAGACAGCAGGAAATTTCCGATATTTCACGTTCCTTGAAAGCACTTGCCCGTGAGATCAGCGTTCCGGTCATTGCACTTTCACAGCTCAGTCGAGCTGTAGAGCAGCGCCCGGATCACAGACCTATGCTTTCTGACCTGCGAGAGTCGGGAGCTATTGAGCAGGATGCTGATATGGTAATGTTTATCTACCGTGATGATTATTATCATAAGGATACGGAGAAAAAGGGAATTGCTGAGATCATTATAGCGAAACAGAGAAACGGTCCTATTGGTACCGTTGAGCTGGTATGGCTGCCTCAGTATACACAGTTTGTAAATATGAAAAAATAAGGAAATGCTGATTGATTATGGTATTTCTTCGAAAAGGCCGGCATGTTATGTCGACCTTTTTTTCTTGCATTTGAAAGTCCTTTTGTTATAATAAAAACAGTGAATTATGCTATTGTTCATGCAGATGCTGTCTGGCAGCCAAACCGATTCGTTTTGTGGACAGCAACAATTTCATGAGGAGGGGTAGTATGGAAAAATGCTATACCGTGGCTGAGACTGTGAAGCTGACAGGAGTGAAATCTTATGTCCTTCGTTACTGGGAGGATGAACTTTCCCTTCCTATTCGCAGAAATGAGCTGGGGCATCGCTGCTACACCCAGGATGATATTCAACTGTTTTTGAACATTAAAGAACTAAAGAACAGAGGCTTGCAGCTTCGGGCGATACATGATCTTCTTCCAAAGCTTACAAAAAAAGAAGGAATGGAAGTAATCGTGCCGGAAGAAAAGGATAAAATACATTTACTGGAATATGAGAGTATAGAAAAAGAAGAGAATGAAACAAGAGATACACTTCGGGAAGAACTGCTGGAGAATGTTCAGAATTTTAAAGCGGAGCCAGATAAAAAGATTCTGGAGTTTCAGGAGATATTAGAACGTCTGATTACTCAGGAGCTTCATGCCCAAAAAGAAGGAGAAGACAGGTGGCGCACTCTGGATGCAGCCATCAGGAGACAGCAGATGGCAAGAAGAGAAGCAGCGGCAGCTTCGGAGAAGAAAGGAAAAAAGAAAAACGGAGTGTAGAATGTGTTTGAAAAAGGGGAGCTCCATAGGAAGCTCCCCTTCATGCTATCATCACTTATGTGGGAAAAATCAACCCTCGCTGATAGCGCCTGTAGGACAGGCATCAGCACAAGTTCCGCAGTCCATGCAAGAATCTGCATCGATTACGTAATGATCATCTCCCTGAGAAATAGCACCTGCTGGGCACTCGCTCTCGCATGTTCCACAGCTTACGCACTCGTCAGAAATTACATATGCCATTGTTATATCCTCCTTTAATCTCTTTAGTTCCCTTATGATTACTGGTCACAGAGTGAACAGAAACCCCTTCTGGGATATGAGTCTATTCTAATATATATGTCAAAGGATATCAAGTACAAAATTATAAACAAAATTTTAGAATTGTGACGGTTGCGTAAATGTGTATTTGGTATTATAATAGTGGAACGTGGAGAGTTACTGCCGGTTTTGATGTAATGGCAGGGAATTTTTTACGAGAGAAGCAGTTGCTGGTCAGGCATGAACAGTAACTCGATATAAAAAAGGAGGAAACAGATCATGGCACAGGTGACAAAAGATATGCTGATTGGTCAGCTTCTTCAGTTAGATCCTAATATGGCTGGTATTCTTATGGCATCCGGTATGGGATGTGTAGGATGCCCATCCGCACAGATGGAATCTCTGGAGGAGGCTGCTATGGTACACGGAATTGATGCTGATGTTTTAATCCAGCAGCTGAACGATTATCTTGCAGGCCGTTAGTATATAGTTTCTTGACGGGGGGTCCGGTTGAGAAGGTAACCCCGACAGAGTATATACGAACTTATAATAAAAAGGACTGGCGATTTGCCAGTCCTTTTTAATAAGGTTTTAGAGCGTGTTTGAAAAAGGCTTTCTGCAAGATGTGCGTCACAATTTGCGGGAATGATTTTTCAAACACGCTCTAGCATGTTCAAAATGTCTGCGCAGCGTGCAGGCATTTTGGAATTGTCAGGCGGAGAATCCTGCAGGCAGGATTCTTTTTATTTCAGATTTTTGCAAGCTGCTGCAAGGCTTTGCGGGAAATGAGCTCACCATGTTCCTTTAAATGAGCCTCTCCGGCAGCAGTAAAAGCGCGTCCGCTGCCGTATTCAGAAAGAATATTGCATACTTTATTGAATTCTTCTGCTGTGCAGGAGGATTGATGTACAATCAGCTGGTAAAGGGAATTCTCATCCTTGTAAAGGGTATTGATGCCTTTATAGAATCCATCCAGTCCATGTGCGGCAGCAATGACATCATCCAGAGTATGGAAAGTATAGAGCCGTATCAGGTTTACCGAAACTTTCCGGGTATTGGAAACAGATTCAGAAGCTTCCGTACTTCTGGAAGTCCTGGAAGCTCCAGATTCTTTGACCTCCTTGTTACTGGAAGAAGCTCCCTGAGAGGCTGCTTTCTGTGTCTCCTCATATAATTTCTGGAAGATATCGATGATATTATCAGCACCATCGAAATGAAGGGTATCCTGCTTGGTTTTCTTATATGGTGAAAATTTGGAGAAACGAGTGTCAAGTTCTTCGGGATCCTCTACCTTGGTGACAATCAGAATGACACTTTCACCGTTTACGGGAATTGCCTCGATCATCAGCGGGATGTTATCAGCTTCAAAGCCAAATTCAATCTGAGCCTGCTGCATCATTTCACGGAAAAGCTTCTTGGCTTTATCTGTGCCGTAGGCAAGCTCGCTGATACGGATCTGGTGGCTGTCCAGATCTTCCTTTGTAAGAGTACAGCGGATTTGATTGTCACTGATTTTTTCTATTTTCATATGATCACATCCTGTTCTTGGAAATAGTGTTTATTATTAAAAGATTACCATAATCAGTTGTTAATGCTCACTTCGCGAATAACAACACACTTCGCGATGCACAGAAATCATGCATTCGCATGATTTCGCGCCGGGTTTCCCAGGTTTTCTGTGAACTATATTCACAAAAACACCTCGCGGAACACTACCAGTGAACAGTAACAATCAGCTATCTTGATTCCTCATTGTATAATATATGTTTCAAAAGTGCAATAGGAAAAAAACAGGTAATTTCAGTTTGTAAATTTCAGTTGCAACTTATTAAATTTTTCGAAACAGAATGGAAAAAAAGAATAAACTGGTCAAAATCTATTGCATAATGGAAAATGAATCCGTATAATGGGGAACAAGAAAAAAGAAATGGATCTGTGACTCACAAGCAATTGAGAACAGAGATAACACAGATTCGTATTAAATATTAACATTAACATCTATTTTTTCTAAAAACAGCGTCGATTTATCATGCAGCGTATCAGCTGGGGCGGTGTTTGCATTCCCTGAAGATGAAATGAGCTCACATTCCGTCTCTTTTTTCTGCAAAATGATTCAGGTGTTTTCTGAATCCATAAAGGAGGAAAGGAGGTTAGGACACGAAGCGTATATCACGATCAGGAAAGGAAGAATCCTGCAGATCGCTGGAGGGTGAGCTGAATCAGTATGAAGAATTGGGAATTGCTCTTTATCTGGAAGGGCTGCCCAGTGATGCCAGAGCCATTGCAAAAGCCTGTCAGATTGCAGATGGCGGAGGATATATGCGGGATTATACAGAGGACGAGAATGGGCATATAGCCCGTGTGGATTTCGATTTTGTAATCGATGATCAGCAGTTGTAAACCATGAATATTCAGTACATACCGGAATTTCTTCAAGACCAGCAGTTTCCCCCTACTCATGCTTTGGCAGGAAGAAATTTCCGGTGCTGCTGATTGCAGGAATGATTCTAGTACATCGAATATTAAGTAATTGCCATATTGACTTGTCTGATTTTTCATCTGCTGCGTTGTCGTCAGTCGCCGTAGCCACCGCTACGCCTCCTTCCTCCGCCTTGCATATGAGAAAATCATCCTACGTCAATATAGCAGATACTTAATTTTCGATGTACTAGATACCAACATTCAATAATGTAAACAAATTGTAAAAAGTCGAATTATGTAATACAATCCTGAAAAAAAATATGTTATAATGATAATCGACTGTGGAAAAGTCCGCAGCAGATATCAATTAGACGTTCACTGAGAGGATAAATATTTTATGAAGAGAAGAATTAATCCTGTAGTAGTGGTATGCATGCTGATCGCAGCAGTTACCCTGATCGGAATTGTTACAACCCTGATCATGCGCCGCATTCCTACCAGGAAACAGATGGATTTGACTGAATATTATGGACAGACAGACGATTCAGAAGCCGTAATTATAGTAGGTACCCAGATTCTGGAGCAGAAGGCAGTTATGTCTGGCGAACAGCCATATCTTCCTGTAGATGTGGTGGATAGTTATCTGAACCAGAGATATTACTGGGATGAAGAAGGTCAGCAGATTCTGTACGCTACTCCGTCGGAGCTGATTTATACACCTGCTTCCGCTGAGGCGGGCGGTGATGTATGGCTGAAGGACGGAACCGCTTATCTGAGCCTTGATTTTATAAAGAGATATACAGATCTGGATACTTATGTGTACCAGCAGCCAAACCGTATAGCGATTCAGAAGGATTTTTCAGGCGTATCAGTTGTCACAGCAACTAAGGATACATATGTGCGCTACCGTGGAGGAATCAAATCAGAAGTACTGTCCAGGGTAAACAAAGGAGATAATCTGATCCTTATGGAAGAACTGGAGAACTGGGATCAGGTAGCCACATGGGATGGTTATATCGGATATATAGAGAAGAGCAGTGTAAGTGATATTCAGAATCTGAATATGGACAGAGAAGCAGTTGGGGAATCTTATACTTATCTTACCATGGACCAGCCAGTGAATCTGGTATGGCATCAGGTAATGTCCACAGATGCCAATGCAGGACTTTCGGAGGCTATTCAGAATATGACCGGAGTGAATGTAATTTCACCAACCTGGTTCTATGTAACTGACAACAATGGTAATATTATCAACAATGCTACAGCTGATTATGTATCTCTTGCCCATGAAAAAGGGCTGAAGGTATGGGGACTTGTGGACAATTTTACGCAGGACATCAGTACTTATGAGGTATTGTCCAGAACAAGTTCCAGACAGAATCTGGTTTCACAGTTGGTGAATGCAGCTGTTGGAGCTGGAATTGATGGAATTAATGTGGATTTCGAGCAGCTTAGTGAGGACGTGGGCGTTCATTTCCTGGAGTTCCTCCGGGAGCTTTCTATAGAATGCCATAAGAACAATCTTGTTCTTTCCGTAGACAATCCGGTTCCAGAGGATTTCACCAGTCATTATGACAGGGCTGAACAGGGCAAGGTAGTAGATTATGTCATTATTATGGGATATGACGAGCACTACGTTGGATCCGAGGAAGCGGGCTCAGTAGCGTCTCTTCCATGGGTAGAGAAGGGAATTCAGGATACTATCGCTGAAGTTCCGGCGCAGCGTGTGATCAATGCAGTTCCATTTTACACAAGATTATGGAAAACAGAAGCTGGCAGCTTATCCAGTGAGGCAATTGGCATGGATACTGCCCAGGAAGTAGTAAATACAAATAATGCCCAGGTATACTGGGACAGCGATGTAAGTCAGAATTATGGAAGCTTTGAGAAGGATGGATGCACTTACCAGATCTGGATTGAGGATTCTCAGTCTATTGCAGCGAAGGTACAGCTGGTACAGAAATATAATCTTGCCGGTGTGGCAGCATGGAAATTGGGATTTGAGAATAGCAGTATCTGGCAGGTGATCACAGATAATCTGTCTGCGTCTAATTAAAACAGGTACTATTTTGCGAAGCATATTGCTGTGAGGGTACTGAACAGTTACGCCTTTTTCAAACATGCTCTAATACACGAATGATAAAAACACTCTCTGAGACATATAAATAATGTGAAGGTCGTGAACAGCGACAAAAGACGAAAGTTTAACGATAACATTATATATTATATGCCAGGGGGTGTTTTATATTGAAAAAGCATATAGTGGAGCTGATTATGGGATGTCTTTTGCTGATATGCTTTTATTATCTTTCCCGCGAGGCGGCAGCAGTATCGGTAGAGATGAATCAGAAGCAGGTAATTGTGGTGGATTGTGGTCATGGAGGAATGGATCCAGGTATGATCGGGATAGACGGTCTGAAGGAGAAGGATGTAAATCTTGCCATTGGCCTGAAAGTGAAAAGTGCATTGGAAAAGAAAGATTTTCAGGTGGTTATGACCAGGGAAACAGACGTGGGATTATACGATGAAGACTCTAATAATAAGAAAGTACAGGATATGCAAAAAAGGATTTTTCTTATTCAGGAAGTAAAGCCTGTACTTGCAGTAAGTATCCATCAGAACAGTTACGAAGATTCTGGGGTGAAGGGTCCTCAGGTTTTCTATTATCGGGACTCTGTTAAGGGAGAAGAACTGGCGGAAATAATTCAGGAGAAACTGAATGATTATCTTGAGGTGGAGCGGCCAAGGCAGGCGAAAGGAAATACTACTTATTATCTTTTGAAACGAAGCCCGGGGATATTGAATATTGTGGAGTGTGGATTCCTTACGAACCCGGAAGAAGCCGGAAAACTGTTACAGGATGATTATCAGGAAAAAGTAGCGGCAGCAGTGGCTGACGGTGTGGAAGAATACATAAAAAATAATGAACAATGAGAATCCTCTGTTAATGAAAAAACATTTCAGTTTATCAAAAACTATACACTTTTCAGAAGCTGTGGATTCTGCTATACTGGACTGGAAAAAATAAGCGAGGGAAAATACCATGTTAGGATGTGTTTATCTGATTCTGGCAGCATTATTGGGTAGGGAAATTACCCATAATTTTTTGCCGGAACAAAGAATGAGAGAAAAAGGAATCACGCCCTTGTGGGTGACTTTTGCAGCGTCATTTGGAAGTGGTGTGCTGCTTATGACCTGGGCTGTCTATATAGCAGCATGGCTGCTAAGCGTGTACTCTGAAGCGGAGAACCCCCTCTTTGGAGCAAATCTGATGGTGATGGCAGCTGTGGGGATATTTTTGCTCTTGTGCTGTTATAGAAGAAAAGGTTCTTTTGGGAAATTTATTAAAAGACTTTCCGGCGAGGTTCCTCCAGCGAAAGAAATCGTGTTCTTATTGATTTTACTGGCGGGAATTACCTGGATCATGGTATTTGTATTTCATGTTAGTGACGGATATTTGTATTCCGGATTTACTGTATTTGGAGATTATGCCCCTCATACAGCGATGATGAGATCATTTTCGCTGGGAAATAATTTCCCCACGCAGTATCCTCATTTTGGTGGTGAAGATGTAAAATACCATTTTATGTTTCAGTTTCTGACAGGAAACCTGGAATATCTTGGAATGAGAATTGATATAGCGTACAATGCCGTAAGCAGTCTGTCACTCTGGTGCTTCTTTATCATGCTGTATTCTATGGCGAAAAGGTTCTTTGGCAGTATGAGTGCCGGAGTGCTTTCTGTTTTGTTTGTTGTATTTCGAAGTGGAACTGCTTTTTTCAGATTTGCATATGAACATTTACAGGCTGGTGATTTGTGGGAGACTCTGGCCGGGAATACTGCTTTTATTGGATATACCCCCAATGAGAACTGGGGACTTTGGAATTTTAATGTATATTTGAATCAGCGGCACTTGGGATTTGGTCTTTTGATGGCTGCGCTGGTATTATGGATTTTCCTGGACTGGGTGGAAGAAAGCTGTGCAGAGAAAGATAAGGGAATATTGTGGCTGAAGAACAGATTTCTTACAAAAAAAGCATGGATGTTTAAGAAACCTGATACAGCTCTTTTTGCCGGAATGCTATTGGGTCTGTGTTCATTTTGGAATGGAGCTGCTGTAATTGCATGTCTTCTGATTCTTATGGGATTTGCCTTTTTTTCTGATGGAAAACTTGACTATCTGATTCTGGCAATCGTGACAGTTGTGTTCTCGGAAATTCAATCTAAAATGTTTGTATGGGGAAGTGTTGTATCACCTTCTGTATATTTTGGATTTCTGGCAGAAAAGAAATCACTTCCAGGCATAGCTGTATATTTATTTGAAATAAGCGGCATTGTTTTCCTTGGCGTTTTAGTACTGCTGTTTTTTCTGAAAAAAATGGAAAGAGCAGTTGCAGTGAGTATACTTTTCCCAACAATCTTTGCATTTGTGGCGTCTCTTACACCAGATATAAACGTGAATCATAAATATATTATAATATCTTATGCATTCCTTGCTGTTTTCTGGGGTGGAGCTGTAAGCAGATTGTTCCATTGGAAAGGTGCTGTTGGGAAAATTTTGAGTTTGATTCTGGCACTTAGTCTGACCATAACAGGAATTTATGATTTTGCAGTAATCCTAAAAGATAATGATTCGGGACATCGGGTTTCTGTGAACCTGAACAGTGGACTGACCAGCTGGCTTGCAGAAAATCTGAAAAAAGACGATCTGATTTTGACACCGGAATACAGTATAAATGAAGTCACTATGTCAGGGGTTATGATGTATCTGGGATGGCCTTATTATGCATGGTCCGCAGGCTATGACACTTATTACAGGGCTGCCAGGGCAGTAGAAATCTATACAACAGCCAGCGCACAGGTACTAAAGAAAACAGTTGAGGAAGAACAAATTACATATATCCTTTTTGAGGAAGGTATGAAATTTGAGGAGAAAGAATGCCGCGAAGATGTGATTGCGGATACATATCCTCTGGTGTATCAGTCAGATGACGGGAGAATAAGAATTTATGGAACAAAAGAATAAGAAAAAAATCAGTACACAAACAATAATTAAACTTCTGCTGGCGGTGGTGCTGCTTGGCCTATCTGCATTTTTACTGAAAGGTGATGTGTGGACTTTCTGGACTTGGTGGCTTCTGGCGGGAGTGATGGGATTTGCTGCAATGCCTGTTACAGGAAGACTGTTCTGGCGTTTTGAGGACAAAGGATGGATTTTTTCTAAGGTACTGGCGATTGCTGCAACAGGTTTTCTTACCTGGTTTCTGACAGCTATCAGACTAATCCCTTTTAATGCCCTGACTTGTGCTGCTGTAACAATCCTATGCGCAGTTATCTGTTTTTTCCTTCTTCGAAAGGAATCAAAAGAAAAGACAGAATGTTTTCCAGTTGACAGGATTTCTCTGATTTACTGGGAAGAATTATTGTTTTTCCTTGCATTTCTTATGTGGACATATCTGGCAGGATTCCGCCCTGCTGCATATGGAACCGAGAAGTTCATGGATTATGGTTTTATGGAAGCTATGATGAGAAGCACCACACTTCCGGCAAGAGATCTGTGGTATTCAGAAGGACATATTAATTATTATTATGGCGGTCAGTATTTTGCTGTTTTTCTTACCAAGCTTTCCCATACAAAGGTGGAACTGACTTACAATCTTATGCGTACTTTTGTAGCCGGACTGGCTTTTGCAATGCCATTTTCCCTTGTTTACCAGATGATGTCAGACCGTATGAAGGGACAGCAAAAAAGCGAAAAAGTAATAAAAGGACTTCCTTTTGCAGCTGGATTTACAGCTGGTACAGCTGTTTCCATTGCAGGAAATATGCATTACGTAATTTATGCGCAGATCATTCCCCTGATTGAGAAGCTGACAGGTAAGGAAGTGAGCAGTTACTGGTTTCCGGATGCTACCCGCTATATAGGATATAATCCATATCGTGAGGAAGACCGGACGATACATGAATTTCCCTGCTATTCTTTTGTACTGGGAGATCTTCATGCTCATGTGGTAAATATTATGTTTGTACTTCTTGTAATAGCATTTCTTTATGTATGGCTAAGGGGTGTGCGCAAGAAAACAGTACCGGTTGAGACTTCCATGAAAGATGGAAAATTCTGGAAAGAGCAGCTTCTTATGCCTCATCTTCTGGTAATCAGTGCGCTTCTCGGAATGTTTCAGTGGACAAATTTCTGGGATTTTGTAATTTATTATGTAGTAACTCTTGGAACGGTGCTTTTTGCCAATATTATCCGTTTCCAGGGAAAAATAAAGAAAATCATGGTTGTAACTTTTGCACAAATGGCAGAAATCTATCTGCTTGCCTATCTTGTGATCCTGCCATTTACCTTACAGTTTGACACTATGGTGGATGGAATAGGAATTGCCAAGTACCATTCCTATTTCTACCAGCTGCTGGTTCTCTGGGGACTTCCGGCAGTTCTTACCATTACATTTGTAATTTCTATTCTCTGGGAAAAGCTGCGGGGGATGGAGCACAAGAGCCTGTACCGTCTTATGAAAGCTATCCGCACGGCAGATCTTTTTGCCATTATTATGGGACTTTGCGCTATTGGTCTGGTGGTAATCCCGGAATTTGTTTACGTGCGTGATATTTATGAAAATGGAAATGCCAGGGCAAACACTATGTTCAAGCTTACTTATCAGGCATATATTATGTTTGCACTGACTATGGGATATGGAATTTACAGACTTCTGGCTGTTAGCAGACAGAAAGTATTTAAGATCATTTCCGGAATCTGTCTGTTTTTCCTGATCTGGACGGTAGGATATTTTGGAAAAAGTGTGGATTCCTGGTTTGGAAAGGTTTTGAATCCGTCAGGCTATCAGGGGCTTTATGCTCTGGGCTATCTGGATACGGATTTTTCAGAGGATGTGTCTGCAATCCAATGGCTAAAGGAGAATATTAAAGGGGCTCCGGTAGTGCTGGAGGCAAACGGTGACAGCTACAGCGGTTATGAGCGTGTTTCTGCAGCTACAGGTCTTCCAACAATTCTTGGCTGGTATGTACACGAATGGCTCTGGAGGAATGATACAGATGATCTGAACCGGAAACAGGCAGATATTATGAGTATTTATACTTCACAGGATGAGACCCAGGTAAGAGCTCTTCTTACGGAATATGGTGTTTCCTATATCTTTGTGGGCTCTAAAGAAAGAGAGAAATATGAGGACAGCCTGAATAATGCACTTCTTCAGTCACTTGGAGAAATTGTATTTATGGATGAAGATTCCGGCACTTATATTGTTAAGGTGGATTGACAAGGTTTTTAAACAGGTGTTATATTAAAGAATGCTGAAAAAATAATAGAAAGCTGGACTAAAATGAAAGCAGAAATTGTAGCCATGACGGCAGATGCTATCGACCATGCGGCACTTGCCAGAGGCGGAGAGATATTGAAACAGGGAGGACTGGTGGCATTCCCTACAGAAACTGTTTACGGTCTTGGAGGAAATGCACTGGATCCTATGGCTTCGAAGAAGATATATGCAGCCAAGGGACGTCCTTCGGATAACCCGTTGATCGTTCATATTGCAGATTTAAATGCGCTGGTTCCAATTGTAAAGGAAGTACCGGAGAAGGCGAAGATACTGGCAGAGAAATTCTGGCCTGGTCCCCTGACTATGATTTTTGAGAAATCAGACCTGGTTCCATTGGAGACAACTGGTGGTCTCAACAGTGTAGCTGTGCGTTTTCCAAGTGATCCCATTGCAGCGGAGCTTATTTTGCAGGCAGGGGGATACGTGGCAGCGCCAAGTGCAAATACTTCCGGACGGCCAAGCCCGACTACAGCACAGCATGTTGAGGAGGACTTAGGGGATGCCATTGAGATGATCATTGATGGAGGTCCTGTGGGAATTGGCCTGGAGTCAACGATTGTAGATTTTACCGAGGACGTGCCGGTGGTTTTAAGACCCGGTTATATTTCACTGGAAATGCTCCAGGAGGTTCTTGGTGATGTGAGAATGGACAAAGGTCTTATAAAGCCTGATAGTAAAGTTCATCCCAAGGCGCCGGGAATGAAATATCGGCATTATGCACCGAAAGCAGATCTTGCAATTGTGGAGGGCCCCACAGAAGAAGTAATAAATGCCATTAATCAGTTTGTAAAGGAAGATCAGGCAAATGGACTTCAGGCGGGGATTATTGCCACAGAGGAGACTATTTCCAGATATCCCTGTGGAACTGTGAAGTGTATTGGAAGCAGAGAGGCAGAGGAAACCATTGCTCATAACCTTTATGAGGTGCTGCGTGAATTCGATCAGTGCCAGGTAAGCAAAATTTATTCCGAAGCTTTTTATACCCCAAAAATGGGACAGGCAATTATGAACCGGCTTCTAAAAGCAGCCGGTCACAAAATAATCAATATAAGGAGAGAAGAACAATGAGAGTAGCATTAGGTAGTGATCATGGCGGATTTGAACTGAAACAGGAGATTATCAAATATCTGGAAGAAAAGAATATTGAGTATAAGGATTACGGCTGCTACAGCACAGAATCCACAGACTATCCGATCTATGCAAAGAAAGTTGCACATGGGATTCTGGAAGGAGAGTGTGAGCTAGGAATCCTTGTATGCGGAACTGGTATTGGTATTTCTATCACTGCAAACAAAATTAAGGGAATTCGTGCAGCAGTATGTACAGATTGCTTTACTGCTGAAGCAACCAGACTTCACAATGACGCAAACATCCTTGCGCTTGGAGGACGTGTAGTTGGACCTGGACTTGCAGTTAAGATTGTGGATACTTTCCTGAATACACCATTTTCAGGAGATGAGAGACATATCCGCCGAATTGCTCAGATCGAGACGGAATAGGAAGGAGAGCTCTTCTATGGAGAACACAAATCAGAAAAACACCGGGAATATACAGATCGCGCCTGTAAGTGCCGCGGCAGATCTGAACCACAAAAGAGAAGGTTACCTTACCTGGGACGAATATTTCATGGGAGTTGCCATGCTTTCCGGCATGCGCTCCAAGGATCCCAATTCACAGGTAGGAGCGTGTATTGTCAGCGATGATAATAAAATTCTTTCCATGGGATATAATGGTTTCCCAAAAGGCTGTTCCGATGATGAATTTCCCTGGGCAAGAGAGGGAGAGCCTCTGGATACCAAATATCTGTATGTGACCCATAGCGAGCTCAATGCGATTTTGAATTACCGTGGAGGAAGCCTTGAGGGAGCGAAAATGTATGTAACTCTTTTTCCATGCAATGAGTGTGCCAAGGCAATCATCCAGGCAGGAATCAAGACTCTGGTCTATGATTGTGACAAATATGCAAGCACTCCGTCAGTCCTTGCTTCCAAGAGAATGCTGGACTCCGCCGGTGTACGCTATTATCAATACAAGAGAACCGGACGCGAGATTTCGCTGACGGTGTAAGTTAAAGAGGTTTGTTGTGGAAAATACGAAAGAAAATACAGATTTGAATATGGGCAGAGCGAAGAATGACAGATGGAAAAAGATACTGGGAATCATTTTGAACATTGCTTTGCTTCTGCTTATAGATGGATTGTTGGTATATACTTTTATTAACGAAGGAAATCGTATATATAAAGGAACAATCATTAAAATATTACTAATTGTTACAGGAAATATTTTGTTTCTTGTTCTTCTGTTCTGGGGGGAGAAAATCTGCAGTGCAATTAAAAATACCACTTTTTTGAAAATAGCAGATGTCGTATTGCTGTTGGCAACTCCTGGAATTGTATTTATGCTTGTCCAGATGGTCACCTGGGTGTCGGGATATAAGAATAAGGCAGTGTCAACATTTAAAGGCCTGGTTAAGATGTCATTACTGATGGAGCAGCCTTATTTGACACTGAATCTTATTATTTATGCAATATTTTTTATAATACTTATTATTTTATTCAGGAAAATCAATATTGCTTCTTCTGCGTTGTGTTACCTTTTTATAATCCTTGCAATGGTAAACTATTATGTAATGGAATTCCGTGGAGAACCATTCCAGCTTCTTGACATTGTAGGAATGGGAACGGCAGCAGAAGTTGTTGGAGAATATAGCTTCAAAATCAAACTGATGCTTGGAATTCCACTGATCTATGCCCTGGTATTTGGTGAGTTTGTACTGAAATTCCAGAAACTGGAGCTTGGAAAAAAGAGCAGAAAGAATACAGCTGCCCGGTTTGGTGTACTGGCTGTGATCGTGATTACATTATGTTTTACTATAAGACCTATCCTCCAGAAGCTTGACGCTGTTACTTTATGGCAGATTAACCGTATTTATAAAGAACAGGGCTACATTTCCTCTCTTGTTAAGGAAATCAAGTATTTTTATATCGAGCAGCCAGAAGGCTATTCTGTTGGAAAAACCGTAGAACTGGCACAGGAAATTGAAGATGGGGAGAATATTGTTTCAGAGACAGACAAGAGTGAGTCTGAAGAAAGTGTTGATAATACAGCTGCAGATACTTCTGAAACAGTAACACCGAAAAATATTATCCTGATTATGAATGAAAGTCTTACAGATTTTGAAAATGTAGGTGAAATAAAGTCAAATGTAGAAATTTTGTCATACATAAGAAGCCTTAACAAAAATGTAAAACATGGACAGCTTCATGTACCTACATTCGGAGCCGGAACTGCACGCTCTGAATATGAGGCTCTTACAGGAAACAGTATGAGCTTTTTGCCATCCGGAAGTGTTCCTTATCAGCTTTATGTGCGGGATCCGGAGTATGGTCTGGCAGATATCCTGAAATCCCAGGGATATTACACAATTGCCATGCATCCCAACAAGGCTCATAACTGGAACCGGGCCTCTGTTTATCCATGCATGGGATTTGATGAATTTATCAGCCTGGAGAACTGGGGAGATGAACACAGAGAGCTTCTTCGAAATTATGTAAGTGACAAAGCAACATTTGAAAAGATCATCAGCCTTTATGAAGAGAAGGATGCGGATGAAAAATTATTTACATTCTGTGTAACCATGCAGAATCATGGCGGTTATACAGTAGAAGACAGAGCTGGATTTGAACCTACTGTAAAGCTTGGATATGATACAGAGTATCCTCTGGCTGAAACGTATTTATCGTTGGCAAGAGAATCTGATTCAGCATTTAAGGAATTGCTGGAGTACTTTGAAAAAGTAGATGAGCCTACCATGATTGTTATGTTTGGGGATCACTGGCCTAAGATTGAAGAAGAATTTATGGCGAAACTTTTAGGCGGCAACAGGCAGAGCCTGGGACTTGTTGAAAGCCAGCAGTCCTATACAACTCCTTATGTGATCTGGACAAATTATCCATCTGAGACAGTAGAGGAAGATTTCAGTGCTAATTATCTGGGAAGCTATATGCTTCAGCTGGCTGGTCTTGAAATGCCAGGCTACAACCAGTTCCTTATGAATCTGAAAGAGCAGCTTCCAATCATCGGAGTTGGTGCTGTTTGCGACAAAGATGGAAACTGGTATGCAAATGATGCGCTTCCGGATGATTATAAAAAACTGATGACGGATTACAATATCCTGGAATATAACAACCAGTTTGAGAAAAAAGATGTAATAGAGAGCTTGTTTACATTGAAGTAATAAAAAAGTACCCGGACAAAACAGATGCGGTGGATGGTAACTCTGGCTGTTACTGTGAACGGAGTGAACAGTAACCTCTGGCTGTTTTTTGTCTGGGTATTTTCTGTTTCGCCACTTGACATATGGGAAAATTTCGCATAAAATAAACAAGACTTAACGAGCAAATTAAATAAATGAAGTGGCAATGAAGAGAATAGTACATGAGGAGCAATCTCAGAGAGAAATCCAGGCCGACAGGCAATGGTGTGAGGATTTTGTGCGCAAGTCATGGAACCGGCCTCAGAGCTCCGCACAATTGAAGTGCGGCGTCTGTCCTACGTTATCAGGATAATTGAGTGAGCAGTGGAGCAGTCATTTCCAGTGTTAATCAGGGTGGTACCGCCGAAGCCTTTCGGTCCCTTTTGCAGGGATGGAAGGTCTTTTTTTATGTGTTTTTCAAATAATACATGGAATTTACCAGATTTCCCTGGCGTTTAAATATTAGAAAATCAAAAAGGAGAAAAATCATGGCAAAAGAAAAGAAAATGGTAGAAGCTATCACATCCATGGATGTGGATTTTGCACAGTGGTATACCGATGTTGTAAAAAAAGCGGAACTTTGCGGCTATACAAGTGTAAAGGGATGTATGGCAATCAAACCGGCAGGATATGCAATCTGGGAGAATATCCAGAAAGAGCTTGACCGCAGATTCAAAGAGACAGGCGTAGAGAATGTATACATGCCAATGTTCATTCCGGAATCCCTTCTGGACAAAGAGAAGGATCACGTAGAGGGATTTGCACCGGAAGTTGCATGGGTAACACACGGCGGACTTGATCCTCTTCAGGAGCGCCTTTGCGTACGTCCTACATCCGAGACTCTGTTCTGTGATTTCTATCAGAAAGAGATCCAGTCCCACAGAGATCTTCCGAAAGTATATAATCAGTGGTGCTCAGTAGTTCGCTGGGAGAAAACAACCCGTCCGTTCCTTCGTTCCCGTGAGTTCTTATGGCAGGAAGGACATACTGCCCACGCTACAGCTGAGGAAGCAAAAGAACGTACCATCCAGATGCTGAACCTGTATGCAGACTTCTGCGAGGAAGTACTTGCAATCCCGGTTATTAAAGGTCAGAAGACAGAGAAAGAGAAATTTGCAGGTGCAGAGGCTACTTACACAATCGAGTCTCTGATGCATGATGGAAAAGCACTTCAGTCTGGAACCAGCCATAACTTTGGTGATGGATTTGCAAGAGCATTCGGCATCCAGTACACAGATAAAAACAACCAGCTTCAGTATGTACACCAGACATCCTGGGGAATGACAACTCGTATGATCGGTGCTCTGATCATGGTTCATGGAGACAACAGCGGACTTGTTCTTCCACCAAGAATTGCTCCGGTCCAGGCTGTTGTAATCCCGATCCAGCAGAGAAAAGAGGGCGTTCTGGAGAAAACAGAGGAGCTGACACAGATTTTGAAAGCAGCTGGAATCCGTGTAAAAGCAGACGTTACAGACAAGAGCCCGGGATTCAAATTCGCAGAGCAGGAAATGCGTGGTATTCCGGTAAGAATTGAGTGCGGTCCGAAGGATATCGAGAGCGGACAGGCTGTTATCTGCCGAAGAGATACCAGAGAGAAATATATTGTGAAGTTCGAAGAGCTTGCTGCTAAGGTTCAGGAAGTTCTGGACACCATGCAGAAGGAAATGCTGGAGCGTGCAAGAGCCCACAGAGATGCTCACACCTATGTAGCAACAAATTACGAAGAATTCAAGGAGACCATCAACACAAAACCTGGTTTTGTAAAAGCTATGTGGTGCGGCAACCGTGAGTGCGAAGATAAGATCAAAGAAGACGTTCAGGCAACATCCAGATGTATGCCGTTTGAGCAGGAACATTTAAGCGATGTCTGTGTATGCTGTGGAAAACCTGCCAAGAAAATGGTATACTGGGGACGTGCTTATTAATAACAAAAGGGATTGCTGTTTATTTTGCAATCAGTAGTCAAAAAGGGGCAAAATTATTTTGCCCCGCTTTGTTTTTCAAGGCAGAGAAGTGTATGAGGAGAAATTTTGTTTTAAATCAGAGGCAGGTGATAAAGATGGTATTTGAAATTCCACAAAAAGTTGAAATGATTATAAATATTCTGGAAAAAGCTGGTTATGAGGCCTATGCAGTAGGTGGCTGTGTCCGCGATGCCCTTCTTGGAAGAACTCCAAATGACTGGGACATCACAACCTCAGCCAAGCCGGAGCAGGTCAAAGCCCTGTTTCACAGAACGGTAGATACAGGAATCGCTCACGGAACCGTAACAGTGCTGCTTGAAAAAGAGGGATTCGAGGTTACCACCTACCGGGTGGATGGCGAGTATGAAGATGGCCGTCACCCGAAAGAAGTAACCTTTACGGCCTGCCTGGAAGAAGATTTGAAGCGTCGGGACTTTACCATCAACGCCATGGCCTACAATCCCAGGAAAGGGCTGGTGGACCTTTTTGAAGGGCAGAAAGACCTGGAAAACAAGGTGATCCGCTGTGTTGGTGATCCTCTGGAGCGTTTTACAGAAGACGCTCTTCGCATTATGCGTGCTGTACGTTTTTCTGCGCAGCTTGGCTTTTCCCTGGAAGAAGAGACCAGAAAAGCTCTTTCTGTGCTTGCACCAAATTTAAAACATGTAAGCGCAGAGCGGATCCAGGTGGAACTTGTAAAACTTCTGGTGTCCCCTCATCCGGATTATCTGCGGATTGCATATGAAGCAGGAGTTACCAGTGAATTTCTGCCGGAATTTGACCGCTGTATGGAGACACCTCAGAACACTCCACACCACTGCTATAATGTGGGAGAACACATTCTCCACAGCCTTTTGTATGTGAGGGAGGATAAGGTGTTAAGGCTGACCATGCTCCTTCACGACATTGCCAAACCTGTTGTACGAAAAACAGACGAAAACGGCAGGGATCATTTCAAAACACATGCTTCTGTGGGAGAAAAAATGTCCAAGGAAATTTTGCGCCGTCTGAAGTTTGACAATGACACCATTTCCAGAGTGAGCCGGCTGATCCGCTGGCATGATCTGCGCCCGACTCCGGCACCGGCCGAGGTGCGGAAAGCCATCAATGTAGTTGGGGAAGATCTTTTTCCCATGTGGATGGAAGTCCAGTATGCGGATAACAAAGCGAAAAGTGATTACCGTGGGGAAGAAAAAGCTGCTCGTCAGGCCGGAGTTCGAATGACTTGGGAAGAAATTATGGAAAAAGGCGAATGTGTTTCCATGAAAGGTCTTGCAATTACTGGCAGTGACCTGATCGCAGCTGGAATGAAGCCTGGAAAAGAAATGGGAAGTGTGCTTCATGAGCTTTTGGATGCTGTTCTGGAGAATCCGGAACTGAACAAGAAAGAATCACTTCTTTCCCTTGCTTTTGCAGCCGATAAAAAACTTCTTTAGAATAACATATCCCTCCCACTCATAAGATAGAAGGTATCTGAAGACCTTTGGCATATGTGAGTGACGGGGGGATTTTTATTGTATGATTATGGTCTTAGCACCCTGACCCAGTATGGAATTGAAGTGAAATCTTCGTCCAGGACCCGGGGAGCATTGGTATGTCGTACAGAACAGGGAATTCTGCTCCTTAGAGAGTTTCACGGCTCCGAAAAAAAACTGCTTTTTCAGCAGGAAGTGTTAAAAAAACTTTCCCAGGAAGGCTGTCTGGTTGATACTTTTATTGAAAATCAGGAAGGCTCTTTGGTTACCAGAGATAAGGATAATATTCCTTATACCCTTCAGAACTGGTATGAAGGCAGAGAGTGTGACACCAAGTCCAGGGAAGATATTATAAGAAGTGTGCAGATTCTGGCAAGGGTACATAAATTTATGAATATGCCTGTGGAAAAAGCCTACATGGCGCGTTCCCTTGCAGATGAATATACAAGGCATAATCAGGAAATCCGCAAGATCCGTAAGTTTATCCGCCAGAAAGGTGCCAGTGCCAGATTTGAAAAGGAATTTCTGGGCAGTGTGCAGTGGTTTCTGGAAAAAGGGGAAAAAGCACTGGAAATGCTTGTAAAGTCGGACTATGAAAAACTAAGGGACAAGGCGGGCGAAGAGGGGCTTCTATGTCATGGCGAATATAATCAGCACAATGTTCTTCTTTGTAAAAATCAGGCTGCTGTGACAAATTTTGATCACTTCAGCTTTGATATGCAGATCAGCGACCTGTACTGTTTTATGCGAAAAATCCTGGAAAAATATAATTGGGATGTTTTTCTGGCCAGGCGGATGCTGGAGCAATATGACAAAATACGTCCTATTTCCTCTGGAGAATGGGAAAACCTGCAAATCCGTTTCACATATCCGGAAAAATACTGGAAACTGGCAAATTACTACTTTTCTCATAACAAAGCATGGATTTCCGGCAAGAATACGGAAAAGCTGGAAAAGGTAATTGCCCAGAAGAAAATATGGGGAGATTTCCCTGAAAAATGCTTTGGAAAATCCCCTTTCTAGCGCAAAAACCTTGACAATACAGGGCAAAAGGTATATATATAGATAGAAGAATCTTTAGAGGAGGAAACACCATGAATAAGACTGAATTAGTAGCAGCTATGGCGAAAGAAACCAATCTGTCCAAGAAGGACGTTGAAGCTGTTTTAAAATCATTCATCGACGTTGTATCAGAAGAACTGAAAAAAGGTGAGAAAGTTCAGTTAGTTGGCTTTGGTACATTTGAAGTCAGCGAGAGAGCTGCCAGAGAGGGAAGAAATCCTCAGACTGGTGAGACCATGAAGATCGAAGCTTCCAAGGCTCCGAAATTTAAAGCTGGTAAAGCTTTAAAAGATATGGTAAACGCATAATCGCGTAAGCTTTTACAGGAGGAACTTTATAGTTCCTCCTTTTTTAAACACGCTCTGACATAGGAGAGTATTATGAGATTAGATAAATTTTTGAAAGTATCCCGCCTTATTAAGAGAAGAACTGTGGCAAATGAGGCATGTGATGCAGGAAGAGTGCTTGTAAATGATAAGCCGGCCAAGGCTTCTGTCCAGGTGAAGACAGGAGATACTATTGAAATCCAGTTTGGAAGCCGCAATGTGAAGGTGGAAGTGCTGGATGTGAAAGAGACTGTGAAGAAGGAAGAAGTTGAGAATCTGTACAGGTATGTTTAAGAGTTCTGTGAATGAAGGAAACAGTATTACTTAAGCAAGTTCTAATTTAACAGAAAATTTCATAGATTATCTGTGAACCCACATATTTGGGAGAGAGGGATTTGGAAGAAAAGGTTGTGAACATTTCCCATAAGCTGATACTGGATAACAGGAAAGAAGCATCTGTCACAGGTGTGAAGGATGTGATTTCTTTTGATGAAAAGGAAATCCTTCTTCAGACTGCTGACGGGAAGCTGCAGATTCGCGGCAGCGGGCTTCATGTAAAAGGACTAAACCTGGAAAAAGGAGAAGCTGCTCTTGCCGGACATGTGGATTCTCTTGTCTATTTGTCTAAAGATTCCCCACGAAAAGAAGAACCATTATTTACAAGGCTGTTCCGTTAAGCTATGAGCATATATATCTACAATGAGATCTGGCTTTTCGTCCGGGCTTTTGTAGGGGGTGCGGTGCTGATCCTTTGCTACAGCCTGCTTCAGGAAATAAGAAGGCTCATTTTCTGCAGTCCGGCAGCAGGAGGGATTTTGGACCTTCTTTATTGGGTGTGCGCAGGACTTCTGGTATTTGCAGGAATTTACCGGATCAACCAGGGAATCCTGCGTAGTTTTCTGTTTTTGGGAATTATATCAGGGGCATTTCTTACATATCTGACAATAAAACCTTTATTTGAAAAAATTTGTTATATAATCCTGGAGGTTCCTGTCAGATTCGTAAAAAAAACTTCAAAAAAATATATAAATTGGTTGCTATTTTTTTGTAAACGTTGTAAAATTTTAGTTAAGCAATCTGCAAATCAGTACAAAAATAGTACCAGAAATCGTTTGCAGATGAGAAGAGGCAGGAAGTTTGGGAAAATCAGGGAAAAAACGAAGAAAAAAGACAATAGGGTATAATCATCTCGGGATGTTCGGTATTTCTCTGATCGTTCTGATTCTGATTCTGACGCTTATGGCACAGAGCCGGGACCTTAAGGAATCTCTTGCCGGCTATGAGACCAGGGCAGAGGCATTAAGCCAGCAGATTGAGGAAGAGCAGGCGCGCACTCAGGAGATTGAAGATCTGAAGCAGTATATGCTCACGGATGAGTACGCAGAGCAGGCCGCCAGAGAGAAGCTGGGTCTTGTGAAGGAGAATGAGATTATTTTTCAGGAGGAGAAGTAAGGTTCTGGGAAAAACGAAGTTTGGAAGTTTCTGACGATATATTTTTCAATATGGTCGTCTTTGTTTGACATATATTTTCATACCTGTCCCCTATAATAGGCATAAGGTGCTGCCGAAGATGATGTGAATGCAGCATTCCTTTGCAAAAACAAGGGCAGCAGTTAAAGACTACATGAACAGTGGGGCGTGCAGCTTGCAGGAATGCTTTTTCAAACAGGCTCTGGCACTGTAAGGCTGTAAAGGGGAGGGGAGAATATGCAGGAATGGATAATTGCCATGCTCGTGATCAGTGTGCTGCTGGTGCTGCGGGACATGGCAAAAGTTTTTTTCAGGGGAAGAAGTTTCCTTAAGGCAGAGCAGCCGGCCGAAGAGAAAAATCCCCAGAAGGAGAAGGTGGAGCGGTATGCTGCTTCTTTTCGGAAGCTTGCAGACAGCTTTTATGGATTACCCTACCGAAAAGACTATTTAAGCAACGGCCAGGTGGATGGAATCATAAGGGAGACCTGTGATGAGATATGCAGCCACTGTTATCAGCGGGAAATCTGCTGGGGCACCCAGTCGCAGGAAATGTACAGAGGAAGCGAGCGGATGATTCGTTCCATGGAGGAGGGAAATCAGGAGAAAATACAGGAGACAAAAAGCGACTGGATGAGTGTATGCAGTCGTTTTTCCCAGTATTATGAGACACTTGGTAACTCTTATATGAGGGAGCGGCAGAAGCTGATATGGGACAACCGGATGATCGAAAGCCGCCTTGCCGTGGCACAGCAACTCCAGGAGATGTCCAGAATCATGGATATGGTGGCAGAAGACCTGTACGACATTTCCATTGCGGATCCCCAGCTTATGACGGAATTGCAGAAGATTCTCAGGAAGCGCCACATTGTGGTGAAGCAGGTCTGGGTGATGGATAAGGTGGAAGGAAGACGTGAGATTTTTCTTACCATGCGTGCCAGAAGCGGGCAGTGCATTTCTGTTAATGAGGTGGCACAGCTTTTGTCCCAGGAGTTCGGAACTCCCATGGCGGCAGCAGGAGGGGGAAGAAGAATTGTAAATGGAGAATACCATACGGTTCATTTTATGGAGGATGTAAGCTATCAGGTACTTTACGGAGTGGCAAAGCTGACCAAGGAAATGGAGAAGGTTTCCGGAGACAATTATATTTGCAGACAGGAAGAGGCAGGCCGTTTTGTAATGTGTCTTTCTGATGGAATGGGCTCCGGGGTGGAGGCATGCCGGGAAAGCGAGGAAGTGGTAGAACTTCTGGAACAATTTCTGGAATCCGGTTTTACCCAGGAGACGGCGGCGAAAATGGTGAACTCTGCTCTTGTGATGAAGGGACAGGAAGGGATTTTTTCAACAGTGGACATCTGCGCAGTGGATTTATATACGGGAATCTGTAACTTCCTGAAAGCGGGGGCTTCCGCCACTTTTATCAAAAGGGATCACTGGGTGGAGGCCATTTCTTCAGAGAGTCTGGCGGCAGGGCTGATACAGCAGGTGGATTTTGAAACATCTTCAAGGAAGCTGTATCACGGGGATTATCTGATCATGATGACAGATGGCGTCTTGGATGCGCTGCCTGCCATGCGGGAGGAGGAGACCATGAAAGAAATCATTATGGATATCCATGAAGAGACTCCCAAGGAGATGAGCCGGGGGATTCTGGAGCGGGTGCTGGGATACAGCGATTACTGCGCCAGGGATGATATGACGGTTCTTGTAGCTGGAATGTGGAAGAAATAGAAGCATTAGTTTTTGAGCAAAAAACAGATATGGAATCATATGAGCATATGAAATATATTTGAAAGAAGTAATATTGTTACGGTTCACGAAAGAATCAGTAACGTATCAGAGGCAGAGCTAGTATGTATCAGAAAGTGAAAGCATATATGAAAGAACATGGCATGGTAGTGGATGGGGATGTGGTCCTTGCCGGAGTTTCCGGAGGAGGAGACTCCATGGCTATGCTGGAAATGTTAAAAAGATATCAGGCTGAAGCAACTTTTTCGCTGTGTGCGGTACATGTGCATCATGGAATCCGCGGCGAGGAAGCTGACCGGGATGAAAGAGTAGTAAGAGAGACCTGCGAAAAATGGACGATTCCTTTTTTATCCTATCATTACCCGGTACCGGAGCTTGCAAAGAAATGGAAAATGGGACTGGAAGAGACAGGAAGAAAAGTCAGACAGGATGCGTTTTCCAGGGCAGAAGCTGATTATTTTGGAAAATCAGAAACGGCTGACCTCCAGGGTGGGGGAAGAGTCTCTGCCGCCAGAGAAGGAAAATTACGGATCCGTATTGCTCTGGCCCACAATGAAAATGATGTGGCGGAAACTTTGCTCCACAATCTTTGCAGAGGAACGGGGCTGAAAGGTCTGGCTTCTATTTTGCCGGTGCGGGATGAAATTATTCGGCCCATTTTGTGTTTAAATAAACAGGAAATTGTCAATTATTTAATAAAAGAACAGATTCCCTATGTAACAGACAGTACCAATCTTACAGATGATTATACAAGAAATAAGATCAGACATCAGATATTGCCTATTCTGGAAGAACAGGTGAATGCTTCTGCTGTCCGCCATATGGCGGAGACGGCCAGTCTTGTTAGTCAGGCAGAGGAGTATTTGTCCCGTCAGGGAGAACGCCTTGTGAAAAAGTATGGGGAAAACAGGGAGCGGGGAATTTTCCTGTCAGAAGCATTCTGGCGGGATGAGCCTGCCATAGCTTCTTACGGAGTGCTTCAGGTTTTTGAAGAGCTGGCTGGGAAACGTAAGGATTTTACAGCTGCTCATGTAAAAAGTGTGGAGAGCCTTCTGAAGCTTCAGGTGGGACGACGGATCAATCTGCCTTATGATCTGGCGGCGCTTCGAACTTATGGAGGAATTTTGCTTGGAGAAAGACAATTACTGGGAATATCAGATAGAAATCTGAGTTCAAAAGAGTACGATCCAGTGAAAGTTGAAAAAAATCAGGAGAGGAATGCACTGCAAAAAAGTGTCCAGTTGAGTAAAAAGGAGCTGAAAACTGCTTGTGAACAGGTACTTTTTACAGATAATGTTTTTTATCTGAAAATATTTTCTAATGAAGGCCAGAAGATTGAAGAAAAAAAGTATACGAAATGGCTGGATTATGATAAAATAAAACAGGAACTGTCCATCCGGACCAGACAGCCGGGAGATTTTCTCATTGTAGATGACAAAGGGAGCAGCAAGAAGCTGAACCGTTATTTTATAGATGAGAAGATCCCATCAGAGGAAAGAGACAGCATCTTGCTTCTATGTACCGGCTCTGAGGTTTTGTGGGTGGTGGGAGGCAGAATAAATGAGAATTATAAAATAGCTCCCAGAACCAGGAGAATATTGGAAATACAATACCAAGGAGGAAAAGATAATCATGAGTGAAAAAATCAGAGTTTTACTGGATGAGGAGACTGTGGAGAAGCGTATCTGCGAAGTAGCAGCCCGAATCAGCGAAGAGTACAAGGGAAAAGAAATCCACATGATCTGCGTCCTTAAGGGCGGAGTATTTTTCATGTGTGAGCTTGCCAAGAGAATCACAGTGCCGGTAACTCTTGATTTCATGTCTGTTTCCAGTTATGGAGATGACACCAAATCAAGCGGAGTTGTAAAGATCGTCAAGGATCTGGATCAGCCTCTTGAAGATAAAGAAGTTCTTGTTGTGGAGGATATTATTGATTCCGGAAGAACCTTAAGCTATCTGCTGGACGTTCTGAAGAGACGTAATCCAAACAGCGTGAGACTTTGCACCTTGTTGGACAAACCGGACCGCAGAGTGGTAAAAGGGGTTGATGTGGATTATTGCTGCTTCAATATTCCAGATGAGTTTGTTGTGGGCTATGGTCTTGACTATGCCCAGAAATACAGAAATCTGCCATACATCGGAGTGGTAGAGTTCGAATGAAAGGAGAATTATACAAGTGAATAAGCAGTCAGGCAGAATTGGCTTGTATCTTGTCCTGATCGTAGCTTTGATCGCAGGTTACCTGTATCTGAACAATCAGGTAGCTGTCCAGAGTGATTATACTTATGGACAGCTGGAGCAGGCAGTGACAGACGGAAAGGTGACCAGTGCCACGATCCATCAGAACAGTGAGGTTCCAACAGGTTCTGTGATCGTGAATGTAAGCGGCGAGGGACAGAAGCGTATTTATGTGGCAGATGTAAATGAGGCAGAGCAGCTTCTTCGAGAGAGCGGGCTTGATCCTGCTGTTGAGGATGTGCCGAAGCAGAGTGTATTTATGAACTCTGTTTTCCCGGTACTTCTTACCTGTGGTCTTATCATCTTCCTCATGCTGATGATGAACCGTCAGATGTCAGGTGGGGGTGGTGGAACCAATGCCAAGATGATGAATTTCGGCAAAAGCAGGGCAAGAATGTCCATGCCGGATGATAAGAAAGTGACTTTCCAGAACGTAGCGGGCCTGGAGGAAGAGAAGGAGGAGCTGAAGGAGGTTGTAGATTTCCTGAAGGATCCCCAGAAGTATACCAAGGTGGGAGCCAGAATCCCGAAAGGAGTTATCCTTGTAGGACCTCCAGGAACTGGTAAGACGCTTCTGGCCAAGGCTGTTGCCGGGGAAGCGGGAGTTCCGTTTTTCTCCATTTCCGGTTCTGATTTTGTGGAAATGTTTGTTGGTGTAGGTGCTTCCCGTGTAAGAGATCTTTTCGAAGAGGGCAAGCGTCACGCACCTTGTATCATCTTTATTGATGAGATCGATGCTGTTGCAAGACAGCGTGGAACCGGCATGGGAGGCGGTCATGATGAAAGGGAACAGACTCTGAACCAGCTTCTTGTAGAGATGGATGGATTCGGGGTAAATGAAGGCATTATCGTAATGGCCGCTACCAACCGTGTGGATATTCTGGATCCTGCAATTCTTCGTCCGGGACGTTTTGACCGCAAGGTTGGCGTAGGTCGTCCGGATATTAAAGGAAGGGAAGAGATCCTCCATGTCCATGCCAAGGATAAACCTCTTGGCGAGGATGTAGACCTGAAACAGATCGCTCAGACTACAGCTGGATTTACAGGTGCAGATCTTGAGAACCTGATGAATGAGGCGGCTATTGCTGCAGCCAGAAAAGGTCATGTATTTATTCGCCAGAAAGATATTAAGAATGCCTTTATCAAGGTTGGCATCGGTGCAGAGAAAAAGAGCAAGGTGATCTCCGAGAAGGAGAAAAGGATCACCGCTTATCATGAGGCAGGCCATGCAATCTTGTTCCATGTGCTGCCGGATATGGAGCCTGTTTACACCATTTCCATTATCCCTACCGGAATGGGAGCAGCCGGCTATACCATGCCTCTTCCAGAGAATGACGAAATATTTAATACTAAGGGTAAAATGCTCCAGGATATTACCACACTTCTTGGAGGACGTGTGGCAGAGGAGCTGATTTTCGGCGATATTACAACTGGTGCATCCAACGATATCAAGCGGGCTACCAGCGAAGCAAGAGCTATGGTGACCAAGTATGGTATGTCCGATAAGATTGGACTGATCTCCTATGGAGATGATGACGATGAGGTATTTATTGGACGAGATCTGGCGCACACCCGCGGTTACAGCGAGGATGTTGCCAAGGCAATTGACAGTGAGATTCACAGTATCATTGAGGAGTGTCATGACAATGCGAAGAAGATTATTTCTGAGCATATGGAGGTTCTTCATGGCTGTGCCAAGCTCCTTCTCGAGAAGGAAAAAGTTCATCGGGATGAATTTGAAGCACTTTTTACAATGGAAAAATCGGGTGAATCAAATGAAAGTATATAACATGCACAAAAAATAATAGTGATTTTTGTGAAGTTTGTGCACACTTTTTGGTGGACACATGGTACTATATACATCGTAAAAACCCCCCAATACATTATATAGTTTTTGCTACACCCCATAAGAAGAAATACCTTCTCCAAAAAAGACAGCTTTTACCGGCTGTCTTTTTTACGTTAAATGAATAAGGTATTTTAGAGCGTGCTTGAAATGTGGTGGGAGTTCTTTGGTGAAAACGTCGGTAAGCTGGGCGGAAATTTGGAGAATAAGCCGAATTTTAACAGTTGTGGGAAGAAATGTTTTCAGTTAAAATATAGGGTGTAATTTTTTTGAAAGAGGGATGTTATGGATCGTAATAATGCAGATGTAATGAAAAAAATGCAATATATATTGAATATGAGACCGGTTTTGAATACAGAGGCATTGTTCAGCGATGGTTCTGATTATTACCGTTGTCCGTCAAATCCCAAAGCAGGAGACAAGGTCCGTATCCGCTTCCGCACCAAGCGGAACAACGTAGATATGGTTTATTTAGTATACGATGGCAAGCGTCAACAGATGGAGCGTGTGGCCAAATCCAATGGATTTGATTATTATGAGACTTCTATTATTATGGGAGAGGAGATTGTCCGTTACCATTTTGAGATCACATACGGATGGGTGACCTGTTATTATAATTATCAGGGTGTTTCCATGAACCCGGAGGAGCGTCTGGAGTTTGAGATTTATCCGGATTATGATACACCCCAGTGGGCGAAGGGTGCTGTTATGTACCAGATTTTTGTGGATCGCTTCTGCAATGGGGATCCGACGAATGATGTGGAGGATCGTGAATATTTTTATATTGGCGATATGACTTCCAGGGTAAGAGACTGGGGAAAAGTTCCGGCAGTAATGGGGGTGCGGGAGTTTTATGGCGGTGACCTGCAGGGAATTATGGATAAACTGGATTATCTGCAGGATCTGGGAGTGGATGTTATTTATCTGAACCCGATTTTTGTTTCTCCAAGTAATCACAAGTACGATATTCAGGATTATGAGTATGTGGATCCCCATTACGGCAAGATCGTGGAGGATATGGATGATGGCCTTCTGAATGAGGGGGACCGCGAGAATGCCCATGCCCGGAAATTTATTAAGCGTGTGACCGATAAGCGGAATCTGGAGGCAAGTAATGAACTGTTTGCAAAGCTTGTGGAGGAAATCCATAAGAGAGGCATGAAAGTAATCCTGGATGGAGTGTTTAACCATTGTGGATCTTTTAACAAATGGATGGACAGAGAGCGGATCTATGAGAACCAGGAGGGATATCCAAAGGGAGCGTATATTTCTGCAGACAGTCCATATAGGTATTACTTTAATTTCTATGACGAGAACCGCTGGCCGTACAATCCTACCTATGATGGATGGTGGACTCATGATACTTTGCCGAAGCTGAATTATGAAGCCTCCAGGGATCTGTATGATAAGATTCTGGAGATTGGTAAGAAGTGGGTTTCTGCGCCTTATAATGTAGATGGATGGAGATTGGATGTGGCGGCAGATCTTGGGCACAGCAACGAATTTAACCATCAGTTCTGGAAGGATTTCCGGAAAGCTGTAAAGGAGGCAAATCCCAATGCGATCATTCTGGCAGAGCATTACGGAAATCCGGAGAGCTGGCTGCAAGGGGATGAGTGGGATACGGTTATGAACTACGATGCCTTTATGGAACCTCTGACCTGGTTCCTGACGGGCATGGAGAAGCACAGTGATGAGTGCAGGGATGATCTTTATGGAAACAGTGATGCCTTTATTGGGGCTATGAAGACTCATATGAGGGCACTTCATATGTCTGCACTTTATACGTCCATGAATGAGCTGTCCAATCATGATCATTCCAGATTTCTCACCAGAACAAACCGCCGTGTGGGAAGGATTTCCTATGCCGGTGCGGAAGCTGCTTCCCAGAACATCAATCCTGCAGTGATGCGTGAAGGTGTTGTGGTGCAGATGACCTGGCCGGGAGCACCAACTGTTTATTATGGTGATGAGGCAGGTGTCTGTGGCTTTACAGATCCGGATAACAGAAGAACTTATCCATGGGGACATGAGGATCAGATGATGATTGCGTTCCACAGAGATATGATTAAGATCCATAAGGAATATGATTTCTTAAGTAATGGTTCCCTTGTGTTCCTCTGGAATGATTATCAGGGACTTTGCTTCGGAAGATTTTCCCATGATGAAAGAATGATCGTGATTCTGAATAACCGGAATGAGGATCGGGAGGTTGAGATTGAGGTCTGGAAGACGGGAATCAGCAGATTGAAGGATTCTGTATTGAAGCGGATCATGCTGTCTTACCGTGATGGATATACCACGGAGGAATATGAATATACAGCTAAGGTAGGTGTGATCAGGGTGCCGATGCCAGCGTTTGGGGCGATGGTGTTGTATCATAAGTGTGAGAATCCGACTATATTTGTGGAAGATTAAGGGACGCCGCGAGGAGGGACCTATGGGCTGACGGCCAGAGCTGCGGTTCCGGGATTTTCCATATACGCTTATTTGCAGGAGGTGGAGCAAACTCGGCCACGGGGTGGCCTCAGACAGTGCTCCACCTCCTGCGCATATATGAAAAATCCCTGGAATCCTCGCAATGGCCGCCAGCCCATAGGCCCCTCCTCGCGGCTGAGTATTCCAGGCGGAAAAAGAAAGTTTGGTATCAGGGCGCTTCGCTGCTGATACAGAGAAGAGGGATAAAAAACTCCCAGACAAAAATACCTGGGAGTTTAGAATATAGTGGATGGAGAAGGATTCGAACCGCTTTGGCATATGACAGAAAAACTCCAGAGCGAATATGCTCTGGAGTAGTAGTGGATGGAGAAGGATTCGAACCGCTTTGGCGTATGACAGAAAAATTCCAGAGCGAATATGCTCTGGAGTAGTAGTGGATGGAGAAGGATTCGAACCTTCGAAGGCATCGCCAGCAGATTTACAGTCTGTCCCCTTTGGCCACTCGGGAATCCATCCTTGAATGAATTTATTATATACAAAGAAGAAAGTTTTTGCAAGATATTTTTTCAGTTTTTTTGATGTTTTGCGCGCCAGAGCGTGTTTGAAAAATCATTCCCGCAATCTGCACGCCCACTTTGCAGTATATTTTGCCCGAATTCAGTTGCCGTAGCCCGCTACGGCGCCCTCATCCGGACAAAATCTTCCACAAATTGTGACGCACATCTTGCAGAAAGCTTTTTTCAAATACGCTCCAGGTGAATGAAAAAAGAATCAATAACTCATTTTTTTTGCAAAGAGGTAGACGAATGGGGAAAAATCTGCTAAACTACAGACAATGGAAATAGTTAAGGTGTTTCCAAAGATAGGAGGAATTTTATCATGTATGAGTTAGTTAATGCAACAGAAATGCTGAAAAAAGCAAAAGCTGGACATTATGCAGTAGGTCAGTTCAATATCAACAACCTTGAGTGGACAAAGGCTATCCTGCTTACAGCACAGGAACTGAACTCCCCGGTTATTCTGGGCGTTTCCGAAGGCGCTGGTAAGTACATGGCTGGTTATAAGACTGTTGTTGGAATGGTTAAAGGTATGATGGAAGAGCAGAAGATCACTGTTCCGGTTGCACTTCACCTGGATCACGGTTCATATGAAGGATGCCTGAAATGTGTTGAGGCTGGATTCTCATCCATCATGTTCGACGGTTCTCATTACCCGATCGAAGAGAACGTTGCTAAGACTAAAGAACTGGTTAAGATCACAAGAGAGCACGGAATGTCCTTAGAGGCAGAGGTTGGCTCCATCGGTGGTGAGGAAGATGGCGTTATCGGTATGGGCGAGTGCGCAGATCCTAAGGAATGCAAGATGATCGCTGATCTTGGTATCGATTTCCTGGCAGCAGGTATCGGTAACATTCATGGTAAATATCCGGCTAACTGGAAGGGCTTAAGCTTTGAGACTCTGGATGCAATCCAGCAGCTTACAGGTGATATGCCGTTAGTACTTCACGGTGGTACAGGTATTCCTACAGACATGATCAAGAAAGCTATCGACCTTGGAGTTTCCAAGATCAATGTTAACACAGAGTGCCAGCTTTCTTTCGCAGATGCTACACGTAAATACATCGAGGAAGGCAAAGATCAGCAGGGTAAAGGATATGACCCACGTAAGCTTCTTGCACCTGGCTTCGATGCAATCAAGGCTACTGTTAAAGAGAAAATGGAAATCTTCGGATCCGTTGGAAAAGCCTGAATATGATTTTTCTCCGCACATGCGGAACGAGAAAGGGGACTGCGCAAGCAGTCCTCTTTTGCATATATGAGATGTTTCACAGACTGCTTTTTCCAACAGGTTCTGGCTTGTGACCCGAATTATTATTCAAAGTCCGGACCTGATAAAAATTGTAATGTTTTGTACAAGTTGCGATAAAATATCCATATTCAAATATCACTCTCTAAAAAAATGAACATGTTTCTTGATTTTTTATCATGGTTTTTTAACAGAAAAATCAGTATTATATAAACATCTTAAGAAACGGTTCTCAAAGAAAAGGAGAGTAAAATTATGAAGATGAGAAAAATCGCAGCAATGGGACTTAGCGCAGTTATGGCAGCTTCTATGGTACCGGCATTACCGGTTATGGCTGATGATGCAGCTGGAAAGGTTTACTACTTAAACTTCAAACCAGAGCAGGATGAAGCATGGCAGAACCTGGCAGCAAAATATACAGAAGAAACAGGCGTTCCGGTAACAGTTGTTACAGCAGCTTCCGGACAGTATGAGACCACACTTCAGTCTGAGATGGCTAAGAGCGATGCTCCTACACTTTTCCAGGTAAACGGACCAGTAGGACTTAAGAACTGGAAAGATTACTGCTATGATCTGTCCGGATCTGATATCTACTCACAGCTTACATCTGATGCTTACACTGTAAAAGATGGTGATGCAGTTGATGGTATCGCATACGTAATCGAGTCCTATGGACTGATCGTAAACAAAACCTTACTGGAAAAAGCTGGTTACACAGTAGACGATATTAAGAGTTTTGATGATCTGAAAAAGGTTGCTGATGACATCCAGGCAAGAAAAGATGAGCTTGGAGTAAAGGGTGCTTTCACAAGTGCTGGTATGGACGGATCCTCTGACTGGAGATTCAAAACACACCTTGCAAACCTCCCAATCTACTATGAGTATCAGGCAGATGGTATCGATGATACAGATGCAATCAAGGGAACATACCTTGATAACTATAAGAACGTATTTGATCTTTACATTACAGATTCTACCTGCGATGGAGCAGAGCTTTCTGCTAAGACAGCAGATGACTCCCGTAACGAGTTCATCAACGGTGATGCAGTATTCTATCAGAATGGTTCCTGGGAATATGGCGAACTGTCCAAGACATACAGCGATGATGAGCTGGCTATGATCCCGATTTACTTCGGTGTTGATGATGAGAACGAAGGTCTTGCAACTGGTACAGAGAACTTCTGGTGTGTAAACAAAGAAGCTTCTGAAGAAGATATTCAGGCAACACTTGATTTCATGAACTGGTGCGTAACTTCTGAGGATGGAACAAAGGCTATGTCAGAAGACCTGGGCTTTACAATTCCTTTCAAAACAGCACAGGAGCCCACAAACGTATTTGTAAAACAGGATGCAGAGTATACAGCAGCTGGCCTTACACCTGTATCATGGAACTTCACAACAATGCCATCTGAAGAGTGGAAGAACGGTCTTGGTACAGCGCTTACATTATATGCAGCAGGAAGCGGTTCCTGGGATGATGTAGTTTCCGCATTCGTTGACAATTGGGCAACTGAGAAAGCTCTTTCCGAATAATCGTAACAGGTAATAAATTTCTTTCCAACAGCATATAATATGTCCAGAAGAAATTCAGGACATAATATAGAATGGTGAACAGGGTGGGGAGGCGAAATACAGCCTCCCCATTTTAATGGGAAAATGATGTAATGTTTTGGGGTGGTGGATAATCTTCCACAAAGGTGTCATAACAGGAAAAGGAGGAGTGAAAAATGGTAGGAAAATCTCTGAAAAAATGGTGGCCGGTATTTGTTCTGCCAACATTGGCTGCATTTATTATAGGTTTCTTATGGCCGTTTATCTGGGGTATTTATCTTTCATTTTGTAAATTTTCAACTGTAAAAGATGTAGTCTGGGTTGGACTTTCCAACTATCAGAAAATTTTTATCGGCGGTGACTTCAGTCATGCATTCTGGCTGACCGTTGTATTCGCATTTGTTTCCAGTATTCTGATTAATGTGTTGGCATTTTCCATTGCATTGGCTTTGACAAAAGGCTTCAAAGGAACAAACGTGTTCCGTACTGTATTCTTCATGCCGAACCTGATCGGTGGTATTGTACTTGGTTATATCTGGCAGACACTGTTAAACGGTCTGCTTTCCATGTGGGGACAGCCTCTTCTGAAGTTGTCTGCAACAAATGGTTTTATTGGAATGATCATCCTGTTGTTATGGCAGCAGATTGGATATATGATGATCATTTATGTGGCTGGTCTTAATAACGTATCTCCGGATCTGATTGAGGCCGCACAGATTGATGGCGCAACCGCATCACAGATCCTGTTTAAAATCAAGATTCCGATGATCATGCCATCTGTTACAATTTGTACATTCCTTACTCTTACAAACGGATTCAAGATGTTCGACCAGAACCTTTCCCTTACAGGCGGAGATCCTGGAAAACAGTCACAGTTACTGGCACTGAACATTTACGATACATTCTACGGACGAAGCGGCCCTGCATGGAAGGGGATCGGCCAGGCAAAAGCAGTTGTATTCTTTGTACTGGTTGTTGCAATCGCATTGATCCAGCTTCGTGCAACATCATCTAAGGAGGTGCAGGCATAATGGCAGATAAGAAAAAAAGTATTATCCCAACTATAATTCTTTCTATAATTTCAATTATCTGGATCTACCCGATTGTTATGATCCTGTTTAACTCCTTAAAAGTGGAGTCCGCAATTACTACATCTGGTGTTTTCCAGTTTCCTACATCTGAGACCTGGAACGGAATCCAGAACTTTATAGCCAGCGTCACACAGATGGATTTCCTGAAATCCTTCTGGTACAGCCTTGTGATCTCAGTTATGTCTGTTGTTTTGATTCTGCTTTGTTGCTCTATGTGCGCATGGTACATTGTACGTGTAAACGGCTTGCTTTCCAAGGTTCTGTATTACCTTTGCGTATTCAGTATGGTTGTTCCTTTCCAGATGGTTATGTTTACCCTGGCAAAAACAGCAGATACTTTGAAACTGAATAATCCATACACCATTTGCATTGTTTACCTTGGATTTGGTGCCGGACTTGCAGTATTTATGTTTACCGGTTTTGTAAAAGGAAGCCCGCTGGAAATTGAGGAAGCTGCCATGATTGATGGATGCAGTCCTCTGCAGGTTTTCTTTAAGATCTTGATTCCGATTTTGAAACCAACCATTATCTCTACTGCAATTCTGGAACTGATGTGGGTATGGAACGATTACCTTCTTCCAACACTGGTTCTGGATATTAAGAAGTATAAAACAATTCCAATGGCAATCCAGTATTTCCGTGGAAGCTATGGTCATGTGCAGATGGGACCGATGATGGCAAGTATTATGATCGACATTATCCCGATTATTGTTGTATATCTGGTTTGCCAGAAATATATTATCGAGGGAGTTGTTGCAGGTGCAGTTAAGGGTTGATTTCTTTGGGTAAAAGAACGGTTTTTACCTGAGAAATTTGGAGATTATTCCCTTTTCAATATGATACCAGAATGTTAAAATAAAGATAGTTCTTTGCAGAGATGCGAGGGGCTATCTTTATCTTTATATAAGATTTCATGTGCGCCAGACAGAAAAAAAGAGGCAGAAGCAACAGGCGATATGAAATTTCTGGCTTTTCTGACAGGCGGACATAAATGACAGTTGGAAGAGTTGTCCCGGTGTTAAATATAATAAAAGATCGGAGTACCAATATGTACAGAGTTTTGATAACAGACGATGAGAAAATTGAGCGGGAGGGAATTAAATTCCTTCTGGCACAGGAAGAGGGAGAATACGAGATCCATGAGGCTGCCAATGGCAGGCAGGCACTGAATGTATTGCGAAGTGAAGAGATTGATTTTCTTTTAACAGACATAAAAATGCCTCATATGGACGGTCTGGAGCTGGCTAGCAAGGTCAGAGAAGAGTATCCCAATCTTCCAATTGTAATTTTTAGTGGATACAGTGATTTCGCTTTTGCCCAGGAAGCTATGCGTTACGGAGTGAAGGATTACGTGCTGAAGCCGGTTGATCCGGATACCTTTCATACAACTATCGGGAAAGTAAAAGCAGAGCTTCAAAGTATCCGGTCCAAGAAGCAGAAGGAAGAGAAAGGGAAGAATTTTCTTCTTCAGTATTTTCTTCAGACTTACCTGTATTCCGGAAATGAAGAAGTGTTGAAAAAAGCTGGGGAGATTTTAGATGAATCTAACTGGGAGCAGTGGCACTGTGCGATTCTTATCGAATCAGATAAGGCATTTTTTGATAATGTTCCAGATAATATTGATGAGGAACTGATGCAGGGATTGCACCGGAATTTCTTTTACCTGAATCTGAATACCAGACAGTCTGTGCTGTTTTTTTCTGATGTGTACTGCGATTATCAGCTGGTTGCCAAGCATTTATATGACATTTTGAAGCAGAATTACTCTGCAAGTTTTCACCTTGCAGTGAGCAGCCGGTTTGAAGGGCATGAGGCGCTGCCTGAAATCATGTCCCAGCTGGAGCAGACCATGGAGGAGAAATTTTATCATCCAGATGTGCATGTGTTTAATAATGAGGCCTCTGACAGCCAGCCAGTGAATGCGGAGACACAGGATTCCCGTCTGATGGAGAAGATTTCCGAAGACATTTCCCGCAAAGATGTGGAGCAGCTGAAGAAGCATTTTGAGTGTCTGGTAAAGAAATATGAAAATGATACCCGTTTTTCTGCCATGTATGTGAAATTTGTTTTTTCCAATGTGATCCAGGAGCTTTTTCAGGAAAATCAGTTCTCTGAGGAGCGGAAGCTGGATCATGAGGTAGAGCGGCTGTACAGTTGTACCGATCTGAAGCAGATCCTTGCAATCACCCAGGAGAATATTAAGGAGTACGAGGAGTTTCTGGAGCGTTCCATGAGTGATTCCAGAGATGAAGTTGCTTCTGTGAAGAATTATATTTACCAGCACTATGCGGAGGATTTAAGTCTTGAGACATTGGCGGAGAAGGTGTATTTATCCTCTGGCTATCTTAGCTTTATTTTTAAAAAAGAGACTGGTATGAACCTGAACCGCTTTATACGTGTGGTTCGCATGGAAAAGGCGAAGGAGCTTTTGTGTAATTCCAATATGAAGGTGGCACAGGTCAGTGAACAGGTAGGAATCCCCAATGTTTCTTATTTCTGCAGAAGTTTCAGGGAATATTATGGAAGCAGCCCGGAGTCCTATCGGAAAGGAACCGGTGAAGAGGATGAAAATACCGGCAGTCATAAAGAATAAATTTGAGAACATGAAATATCGGCATAAGCTGACTATTCTTCTTGTGACAGCCAGCCTGGTTCCCATGATCCTGCTTGTGTTGTATAGCCATGACCGCATGAGCAGTTTGCTTCGGGAAAAAGAAATGGAGGATATGTATTCCATTCTGGAGCAGACCGGAGAGGGAATCGACAGCCAGATAGAAGTTTTTTCCAGTCTTCTGAATTATCTCACTTATTCCCCGGATATTGAGGATCTGATCACTGAGAAAAATATGGATAATTATCAAGCTTATAAAAAATATACAGAAGTAGCAGATCCTCTTTTGTCTGTACCAAAGTCTTATCATGATGCCATTATACAGATCCAGTTGTTTGCAGAAAGCATTAAAGTGCGCCATGAGTATACACTTGTGCCTTTGTCAGAGGTGGATAAGGAGTGGTGGTATGACAAACTGGCAGAGGATGTGTCTGTGCAGTGGGTGGTGGACAGCCAGATACCGGAGATTGCAGCTGTAAGGCGGATTTATACTGGCAGAGAGCAGACAGCAGTTCTTTGCGTTACACTGGATTATAATAAGATTTTTCAGCCCTTTGAAAAGATTATTTCTGCAGAATCCGGGGGCATGATCCTGGATAAAGGGGGAAATGTTCTGTTTCAGAAGGAAATGCTGGGTGAAAAGGAAGAAAAGGATTCGGGAGAGGCTGTCTCCAGGGAGTTTCTGGAGTCCGGGCAGGGAGATTATGCTTTTGTAAACCGGAAGAACGCGGCTTGCGGATGGATTTTTTATTTGTATAAGCTGCAATCAGCAGTGGACAGCTCTGTGTCAGGAATCCTGGTCAGCGAGATTCCCCTGATTGCGGCCTGTGTAGCCATAATTCTGGTGTTGGGACTTTCTTTTTCCAGACTTTTTACCAGAAAGATCGAGGAGCTTACCGATAACATGAACCGGGTAAACCAGGGGAGCCGTGAGGTTACGGTGGACAGCAATGCTGGAGATGAAATTGGCCTTCTGGTGCGCAGCTTCCGAAGCATGATGGACGAGATCAATCGTCTGATCCATGAGGTTTATGAGAATAAGATTGCGTTGAAAGAGTTTGAACTGAAGGCACTGACTGCCCAGATCAACCCTCATTTTTTGTATAACTCCCTGTCTGTTATCAACTGGATGGCTATTCGAAGCAATCAGAGGGAAATTAGTAAGGTTACTTTGTCCTTATCTATGTTCTACCGGACTGCTTTGAGTAAGGGGCAGGATATGGTAACTGTGGATAACTGTATTCAGAATATTAAGGCGTATCTGGATATCCAGCTGGTGATGCATGACAATGATTTTCAAGTGATCTGGGACATTGACCCGGAGGTGAAAGGAGATATTGTGCCTAAATTGTTGCTGCAGCCTGTTGTGGAGAATGCATTGGAGCATGGGCTGGACATGAAAGAAGAAGGAGAGAAGATTCTGAAACTGTTTTTTGTAAAGGACGGTGAGGATGTGCTTCTTGCTGTGGAGGATAATGGACCAGGAATGGAACAGGAAGAGGCAGATAAGCTGGTAACTTACAAGGCTTCCGGATATGGTCTTAAAAATGTCAATGACAGAATGCAGCTTCTTTATGGGATGGAGTACGGAATCAAGGTGTTTAGCCAGATTGATCAAGGTACCAGGGTAGAAATGAGAATTCCAAGAGAAAAAGCGGATGAGGAGGCTGTGGCAGCCGGAGAGTTTTCTACGAAAAAGTTTTTGCAGGAACCGGAAGAAGACACAGAGGACACAACAGGAAAGAAAGGTGGAAAAAGTGAAGAAAAAAAATAGAATTCTGGTATTGGGACTGACTTTTTCCATGGTGATTTCGTCTGGTTCATTGACAGGCTGTGATAGCGCAGCTGGAAATATGGGAAAAGAGACAACGGGTGTGGAATACGAAGAAGCAGATTATGAGCTTTCTGAGGAATCATGCAGTGATTTCGGAATTGATGCAGCTGACCCAGGCACTGTAGACAACGAGACGGAAAAGACAGCAGAAAACAGAACGGATGCAGAGAAAAGTACAGAAACAGAAGAATCCCAGACAGATAATTCTACAGATAGCGGATTGTGGAAAAAAGCTTCCACAACTCCGTATGGAAAGTACCCGGAGCTTGTGACTTATACTTTAGGACAGATGAGCGGTGCCAATAATTCCAATCTTCCAGCAGGAAATACCTACGAAGACAGCGCTTATACCAGATATCTGAAAGAGATTCTGAACGTGCAGAATGAAAATGCCTATATGGAGCGGGAGGATCGCTACGACGAGTATGTGAATGTGCTGGTAAATGATCACACTTTGCCGGATGTACTGGTGGTTTCAGACAGGGAGACTTTAAATGTTCTTGTGGAAAATGACATGGTGGAGGATCTGACTGAGGTTTATGCAAACTGTACCTCCCCGAGAATCAAGGCCATGTATAACAGCTATGGTCCCCAGCTTCTCGGTGCAGGAACCTTTGATGGTAAGCTGATGGCGCTTCCGGAAGCAGTAATCGACCACGGTCCCTGTCTTTTGTGGATGAGAAAGGACTGGATGGATCAGCTGGGTCTTGCAGAGCCAGAGACTCTGGAAGAGGCTATGGATATTATCCAGGTTTTTCAGGAAAACAGGATGGGAGCAGAGGAAGGGGAAGATCCTGTGGGACTTGTGTGTGATACCAATTTTGTGTCTACTACCAGTCAGAATTATTCGGTGGAACCTGTTTTTGAGAAATTTTATTCTTATCCAAGAAGATGGATCAAGGACAAAGACGGGGAAATTGTCTATGGTTCTTTGACAGAGGAGACCAGATCTGCCGTTGCTTATTTGCGTGAGCTATATGAAAGAGGAATACTGGATCAGAACTTTGCCCTGCGTGCTCAGAATAATCTCCGTGATCTGGTAGTGGAAGGTAAATGCGGTGCGTTTTTTGGACTTTGGTGGGCACCGAATAATCCGCTTATGGATGTGGCTGAGAATGATCCGGAAGCAGACTGGGAGCCTTATTACCTTACTGCTGAATACCAGGAAAAAGATAACGTTTATGCTTCTTTTCGGGACAACAAATATGTGGTTGTGAGAAAGGGTTACGAACATCCGGAAATTGTAATGAAAATTATCAGTGTTCTGTTTGATTACAGCCGGTTCGAAGATGAGGAAAATGCGGATGAGATCAACAGCTATTTTGCTTTGAATGTGGACCCTACAGCCAGACCGCTGGTTATTAATGTGGATTATAATGAGGCAATTTATAATGTTACGAAGGATATCAGGAGAGTAATGTCCGGCAAGCAGAAGGCAAGTAATTTAAGCGCACTGGAGAAGTCTTACTATGATGCCTGTATGAAGTATTTGAGCGGGAAAAATGTAACTGTAGAGGACTGGGCTGCGTACAAGTCCAGAATTTCAGCAGTGGGCGTGCTGGTTGACGGCCATTATAGTTCGGTGCGCAGAACATATCTGGTTGATTCGGATGGAGAGATTCCCAACCTGCTTGCTTCCCTGGAGAAAAATGCCTTTATTCAGATGATCATGGGAGAGCAGCCCATGGATTACTTTGATACCTTTGTGGAAGAGTGGTATGACCAGGGGGGAAGGGAACTGACCGAGAAGATCAGAGAGGAGAATTCGTAATTTATGCGAGAAGAATTATTTAAGAATTGTACCTTATGCCCTCGGAAGTGTAATGTGAATCGTCTGGAGGGCAAAAGAGGATATTGTGGCATGGACAGTACTATAAGGGCTGCCCGTGCCGCTCTTCATATGTGGGAGGAACCTTGTATTTCAGGAAAAAAAGGATCAGGGGCTGTTTTTTTCTCTGGCTGCGGCTTGCGGTGCTGTTTCTGCCAGAACCGGGATATTGCCATTGGGGATTCTGGAAAAGAAATTTCAGTGGAGCGGCTTGCTGAAATTTTTCTGGAATTGCAGGAAAAAGGGGCGGCAAATCTGAATCTGGTCACTGGGGCGCATTATGTGCCGCATATTATTTCGGCGTTGGAGCTGGCCAGAGGAAAGGAAATGAATCTTCCAGTCGTGTACAATTCCAGTGGGTATGAGAACGTGGAAACTATCCGGAGACTGGATGGTTATGTGGATGTATATCTGCCAGATATGAAATATATGGAGCCTGAATTGGCTGCTGCTTTTTCCAACGCAAGGGATTATCCGCAGGCGGCGCAGAGTGCAATTGCCGAAATGATGCGTCAGACCGGTCCCTGTCAGTTTGCGGAGAATGGATATATAAAACGCGGGACAATTGTTCGTCATCTGATTTTGCCAGGGCATACCAAAAATTCTATTGCAGTATTGAAATATCTGTACCGGACTTATGGGGAGGATATTTTTATCAGCGTAATGAACCAATATACGCCTGTCTGGAAGAATGAGAAATTTCCGGAACTGAATCGGAAAGTGACCAGACGAGAGTATGAAAAGGTGCTGGACGCTGCCATTGAGCTTGGAATTGAAAATGGCTATTTTCAGGAAGGGGAGACCGCGGAGGAAAGTTTTATACCGGCGTTTGATTATGAAGGGGTATGAAAGAAAAAGTATTATGCACGAATCCGATGATATAGTTCCAGAGGATATTTGTGGTGACTTTGAAGTTGAGTAAACGAACAATTGGTATGGGGAGAAAAAGCCTGCTGACTACTGTTTTGAAGCTGCCCAGCAATTGCCGGGCAGTATTAGAGCGTGTTTAAAAAAGGTTTTCTGTGAGATGTGTATTGCTGTTACGGTTATCTTTATGACCAGCAGCATATGCTATTTTGCTTCAGGTGCACAGCTTGCAGAGCAGGGATTGTCAAAGCCAGGATTGAAAGCGTAGAAGTTTTTAGCGTCCAACTGTTCCTGGATGGAGCGAAGTGCTTCGCCAAATCGCTGGAAATGTACCACTTCCCTTGCACGCAGGAAACGGATAGGATCAGCAACTTCCGGGATATTTCGTACTACACGGAGAATATTGTCATAAGTGGAGCGTGCTTTCTGTTCTGCTGCAAGGTCTTCAAATAGATCCGTGATCGGATCACCTTTACTCTGGAATTCGCAGGCATTAAAGGGAACGCCTCCTGCTGCCTGCGGCCACACGCCAACTGTGTGGTCAATATAATATGGTCCCAGCCCGGAATTCTCAATTTCTTCCATAGTGAGGTCACGGGTAAGCTGGTGAACCATGGTGGAAACCATCTCCAGATGCGCCAGTTCTTCAGTACCGATATCATTAAGCACAGCTGCAGAGGCTCGGTTCGGCATGGTAAAGCGCTGGGAGAGATAGCGCATAGAAGCACCGATTTCTCCATCCGGGCCACCATACTGGCTCATAATGAACTGAGCCAGCTTCGCATTTGGCGTTTTGATATTGATTGGATACTGTAATCTTTTTTCATAATTCCACATAAACTGTCACGCTCCTTCCTTTTCCCATGGAAATGGCTGCTGAGACCATTTCCATGCATTTTCACTGCTTACAGCTGCATTGTCGATGGTCAGAGGACCGTATTTCTCAGCATATTCGGCCATCAGCTGGTTGCGACGGTCAGAAATATCGGAAAAATAGCGCAATGCTTTTTGATCCTCAGGGTGAGTATCCAGATAAAGAAGCATGTCATTGACAGCGAAACTAACCTCATTGATCTGCTGTAAAAAAGAGCATCTTGGGGAAGGCTGCTTTCTCATCATCTTCGAATACCTCTCTTTCCACAGAATGGTTTACAAAGCTGTGGGAAAATAGTGCCCACAGACAAGGCATAATCAAGATCATAGGCTGAAGTGAAATTCTGATATGGTACATAGGCCATTGCTGGTGCTAGGTGTTTCAGGTGCTCATACATATTATCTGTTTTTGATGAAACTGGTTTAGCGCAAGGGCAGTTTGGTGTTTGGGAAATTGACGGATTGTATGAAGACTTCACAGGTATGAAATCACCGGAATTTTTATATGGTCTGGTACAGTCTGAGGACTCACAATTCATTTCGCTGCAAGAAGTCTGTCGCCGCATTTGCGACAGTGGAGCGGGAGAGAAATTCATCATCCCGCAGGTTCTATTATAAGGGCGGCAGCCCGAACGGTTCATCTGATAATTTTCCATAAACAGATCCTTTCCTTATTCCGTAAGGTCTTTCCCTTTATTCTATGTAAAAATATATAAATGTGTTTATATAAGAGAATGTAATAGTTACGTATACTGTTGGTGGTGCAGTGAAAAGAACGGATGGTATTTTTTATTATGGCTTTGGTTTTAAGAGATACACATGCACAAAATAAATCAGTGATGGAATCAGAAATACAAGATTTACACCGCCTGCCAGGAATTCAGGAACATTGCCTGTTCCTTGAAATGTAAATCCAAGGAAAAGGTACAGTGCTCCAGCTAAAGTACTTAACATCCAGTTCTCCCAGCCCAGCCAGCCAAGAAGCCCAGCCAGAATCAGGGAAAATTCCCGATAATACTGCATATAAGTATCCGAAGAAAATGGAAAAACATTTCTTAGAAGATAACATCCAAATAGGATTCCAAGAATATTCATTGCTCTCATTATTTCAAAAATCAGACTTGTACTCTTTAACATAGAGCAGTTGTCCCATAGCTTTACATCTAATTTATTGGCTGCGCTGATAGCTGCCTTGGTGAAAGTGCCATTTGTCATAACGATGCAGCGGTCGCAGTCATAGTATTTGCCCCCGGCATAGACCTCTTGCACTGCTTTATTCCCAACTGGATAAGAATAATATTTGCATTGAACTGCATATTTTGAAAAATGTTTGTAGGCAATGATGTCGACACCCTGGTCACCACTTTTTTTGGTAACTTCTACATGGTGAAATCCCTTTCGGCGCAGCATCCGGGCGCATTTATATTCAAATTTGTGTCCGTTCATCTGGTAAAATTCCTTATTTTGAGTTATTGTTTCGTTTTTTTATACAAAAACAGCAGAAATCGTTTCATGATTTTTTCAAAAGTCTTTCACACTTTTATCACATTTGTTTCGTATATTATTAACTGTAGAAAGCACCAAGTCTTTCTTAATTTAATATTTTTCTTTTTCATACGCGCCGGTGCGAAAGCACCGGCCTCCTTCCATTTCTGGGGAAAATATCCTGTTTATAAAGTTAACGGCGAAAGCCAAATTCGGGAAAATGAAATAAAGTATATTTATAGAGATAAAGTCATTGTACTACATATGAAATAAAAAGTAAACACCTGTTCGAACAACACGTTGCTGTTCACTCCGTTCACAGTAACGCGCTTCGCGATGCACAAAAATCACGCATTCGCATGATTTCGCGCCGCACTTCCCGGGTTTTGTGTGAACAAAGTTCACAGTTAACTTCAAACATACTCTAAGATTTACTGTAAGAAAATGACTATTTCCAAAAGCAAACAGTAGTGCTATAATAGCAGTGTTTAGAATGTTAGGAACAGACTCATTTTTTGTCTGTGACCTGACATTTTCCTATTATTTATATATTTGGAGGAGTTATGCAAATTATAATTGTCGGGTGTGGAAAAGTTGGACGTACACTTGCAGAGCAGCTTCAGGAAGAGGATACTGATATAACTCTGATCGATATCAATCCGGACAGGATTAATGAGATTACAGATGAAGTAGATGCTATGGGCGTTGTTGGAAATGGAGCAAGTATCAATACTCTTATGGAAGCGAGAATTGAGACTGCAGACATTCTTATCGCAGTTACTGTATCAGATGAGATGAACCTTCTATGCTGTCTGATCGCCCAGAAGACTGGTCACTGCCACACAATTGCCCGTGTGCGTAATCCGATTTACAGTAAGGAGATTGGTTTTATCAAGGAGCGTCTGGGTGTAACCATGATCATCAACCCGGAACTGGCAGCAGCCCAGGAGATTTCAAAACTTCTGCGTTTTCCATCCGCCATAAAGATCGATACTTTTGCCAGAGGCAAGGTAGAACTTCTGAAATTTAAAGTAATGCCTGAATTTGAACTGGATGGAAAGAGCATTCAGCAGATTACGGAGCACTTTCGCTGCGATATTCTTTTCTGCGCTATTGAGGGAAAAGATTATACTACCATTCCAGGCGGTACCAATGTGATCCGGAATGGAGATGTGATTTCTATTCTTGCTACCCCGCAAAATGCAGCAGTTTTCTTTAAAAAGATTGGCTTGAAGACCCATCAGGTAAAGAACACCGTGATCGTAGGAGGTGGAACTATTTCTTATTATCTTGCCAAGGCCCTGCTTGCCATGAAGATCAAAGTCAAGGTAATTGAGAAAGATAAGAACCGCTGTGAGTTCCTAAGCGAAGAACTTACAGATGCTACGATTATTAACGGTGACGGCACAGACCGTTCCCTTCTTCTGGAAGAGGGGCTGGAAAGTGCTGAGTCCTTTGTAACTTTGACCAATATGGACGAGGAGAATATTTTCCTTTCCCTTTTCGCAAAGACTATTTCAAATGCCAAGCTGGTTGCCAAGGTAAACAGACTTGCCTATGACGATATTATTGACAGTCTGGACATCGGAAGTGTTATTTACCCGAAATACATTACTGCAGATTATATTTTGCAGTATGTAAGAGCAACTCAGAATTCCATTGGAAGTAATGTGGAGACTTTGTATCACATTCTGGATGGAAAGGCAGAAGCTCTGGAATTTAAGATCTGTGATAATTCACCTATTGTAGGAAGGACATTGTCCGAACTGAATCTGAAGAAGAATCTTCTGGTTGGATGTCTTTACCGGGATGGCAGTGTCCGCATTCCTCGTGGACATGATGCCCTGGAGATTGGAGACAGAGTTGTAATTGTTACCACGAACAGAGGTCTTCGTGATATCAACGATATACTTGCAAAGTAAAGGAGTCCGGACATGAATTATTCCATGATATCTTATATTCTTGGCTGGATCTTCAATTTTGAAGCGGCATTTATGATTTTGCCAGGAATTACAGCAATCATTTACCGGGAAAAAAATGGTCTGGCATTTCTGATTACGATGTTGATCTGTCTGACAATTGGAATTCCGCTTACCAGGAGGAAAAGAAAAAGCAAAGTATTCCATGCCAAAGAGGGTGCTGTTACAGTTGCTCTCAGCTGGCTGGTACTCAGTATTGCAGGAGCCCTTCCCTTTATTATTTCAGGAAGTATTCCACATCCTATAGATGCAATATTTGAGACTGTTTCCGGTTTTACTACGACTGGAGCCAGTATTTTGAACAATGTGGAGGCACTTTCTCACTGTATGCTGATCTGGAGAAGCTTTACCCACTGGATTGGCGGAATGGGAGTACTGGTATTTATTCTCTGCCTGCTGCCTCTTACCGGTGGATACCACATGAATCTGATGAAAGCAGAGAGCCCGGGACCGTCTGTCAGCAAATTGGTGCCGAAGGTACAGTCCACAGCCAAGATTTTGTATACCATATACATTATTCTGACTATTGTGGAGATCATTTTTCTTCTCATTGGAAAAATGCCTCTGTTTGATACATTGTGCCTTAGTTTTGGTACCGCAGGTACCGGTGGTTTTGGTATCAAAAATGACAGTATTGCAAGCTACAGCACGTATAATCAGGTGGTGATCACAGTCTTTATGATTCTTTTTGGAATCAACTTTAATGCCTATTATCTGCTTCTGACGAAGAAAGTAATGCAGGCAGCCAAGAATGAAGAGGTACGTTACTATCTGGGGATTATTGGCTTGGCCATTGTAGCTATCGCTATTAATACAAGAGAAATGTTCACAAGCTTTGGAAGGGCTTTCCAGCAGGCTGCTTTCCAGGTGGGTTCCATCATTACTACTACTGGATATGCTACCACAGACTTCAATGTGTGGCCGGTATTTTCCAAGACCATTCTGGTTATCCTTATGTTTGTGGGAGCCTGTGCAGGAAGTACAGGCGGCGGTATCAAGGTATCCCGTCTTCTGATCCTGTGTAAATCTGCACGTAAGGAACTGCAGCTGTATCTGCATCCAAATGCAGTGAAGAAGATTAAGATGGATGATAAGGCGATCCCCCATGAGGTGGTGAGAGCTACAAACATGTTCCTGTTTGTGTATATTATGATTTTTGTTACTTCACTGTTGATCATAAGTCTGGACAATCTGGATATGGTTTCCAATTTCACCGCGATCGCAGCCACTTTGAATAATATAGGACCTGGTCTTGGAGCTGTGGGACCTACCGGGAACTTTAATACGTATTCTTATATTTCCAAGGCTGTTATGATCTTTGATATGCTGGCAGGAAGGCTTGAAGTATTCCCGCTGTTACTTTTGTTTAAGAGAGATACCTGGAGAAAGTTCTGAAAACTGACAAATAAAAAACTCCTCAAATTAACACGCTCTAAAGAATGTTAATTTGAGGAGTCTTTATTTGTGTAAGCAACGAGCAGGAGCCTGTTTGGTCTTACTTGTCCATAGTATATGGCTCATCTGCCGGATATCCTCCTGCCGCTTTCTGCATTCCACGCGGTAGTGCATCCTTGGAAGTACGCCAGTCCGCATCTTTATTGCGGTAATCAAACTTATCGCAGAACCAGTCCAGATCATCAGAAAGCCTTTGCATATTCTGCTCCATCATTGGGAAAAGGATAGTGTAAAAGGCTTTTTTCTCTTTATCAGATAAAGCACTTTCAGCTGTTTCAACCAGATCTCCGAAATGGGGAATGCAAAATCCCTTACAGGTTTCAAAAAGCGAGAGAAATTCCTGATTTTTTTTAAACAGTTCGAAAAAAGTATCCAGATATCTTGCATAGGTATCTTTATAAAAATTGCAGATATAGCAGGTATCTTCCTGTTCTTTTACCCATACGCCAAGAGAAGTCTTCGGTGCATCTGTATCTGTGTTTCCCTTCTTAAATCGGGAAAAAACGGAAGCCCTGGAAGGGGCGAAAATCCTGATCTGTTCATGAAGCTCTTTTGTTTTGTACTGAAAATGGGTTTTCAGAATCAGCCCTGTACCCAGACGGTTTCCGTAGTCATACATTTTCTTATAGTGGGTACGGCAAAAGCCCATTTTATCAGTTTCTGCCCGTACATCGTCTTCCATATAAGATGCGCCGGCACCTAAAACGAAATCCATGGCATGCTGTTCCAGCTGGCGCTCCACAAAACAGAAAGGGCATTCGTCCTCTGCTTTAAAAGCATCCATCAGGGGAATGGTATATAATTTTTCTTTCATCTGTAAGGTCTCCTTCAGGATTTTAATGTATAAGTCTATAATTTTTCAACATCTGCTCCATGGATAAATGCCTGCAAAATACAGTCTATCGTCCGATGAAGATAAGGACGGTATTCAGCAAGACAGACTGGCTGGGAGTGAAGAATACAGCTGTAACTTGTGGAACTTACCAGTTCAATAATGGTAAAAAGAAGCAGCTCCGGGGAATCATACTGTACATCAGATTGATCCAGAAGATTGAGATATTCCTGGAAAAATGGAAAATCATCGTCATCTGCCTGTTCCTGAAACGCATCCTTAAAAACTCCCCAGGACAGATTCTTGGAAATAAAGCCAAGCAGATTACTCTCAGTTTCCAGCCTGTCCAGAATATTATCTACAATAAAATGAAGCTGTGCAGTGAAACCGGTAATGTGGGAGGCTTCCAGAGCATCATGCGCCTCGGAAAAAAGTTCGCCGGCTTTGTGAGAGATCAGCTTATTTCGAATATCATATTTATCTTTAAAATAGAGGTAAAAAGTTCCTTTGGCAACTCCTGCATTTTCCACAATATCGGAAATGGTTGTCTTGGCAAGCCCCTTAGTGGTAAAGAGTTCAAAGGCAGTGTTGTATAGAGCACTTTTCTTCCTTTTTTTATTTAACTCCAGTTTTCCCATGCCAGTTCCTCCTAAGCTTATGTCCGTCAGACATTCTATAAATAAAAGTTTACTGTCTCTCCCAGCAGCAATAAAAGCCGGTTGTTACAATTACAGCTTCACTATCTGAACTTTTCTTGATAATTATGGTGGTTTATTTCTATTTTAAACAAAAATGACCAAAAGTCAATATCAAAACAGGAAAAGATTTGGGTAAAAAGCAGATATTGACTACTGGTCAGTTTTGTTGTATAACTTTCATAGGCTAAGAGATGACTAACTGATGTCGGGAAAACAGATACGCTGCAGGACAGCGGGAGGAGTTTGCAGACGTCAGATATTTAAGTAAGAATTAAGGAGTTGGCTAACATGAACCGAAATAAAAAGATTCTGAATGTTACAATGGCTGCCGGAATGGCTGCCGTCCTTGGAACTACACCGGTAATTGCTGCAGCACAGGAAGCAGACAATGGAATATCCAAGGAAGAAACCGTATATGTAAACGCCACTGCAGAAGGTGAAATAAAAGACATCACCGTATCTGACTGGCTGAAGAATTCCGGATCAGCAGAGGGAGATATATCCGATGTATCTGACCTGGAAGGAATCAAGAATGTAAAAGGTGATGAAACCTTTACCCAGGATGGCGACAAGGTTACCTGGAATACAGACAGCAGTGATATTTACTATCAGGGAACTTCCAACAAGGAACTTCCGGTAGATATGAAGATCAAATATTATCTGGATGACCAGGAAATTACTCCAGAGGAGCTTGCTGGCAAGAGTGGACATCTTCGTATGGAAGTTTCTTATACAAACAAATCCAAAAAGACAGTAAAAGTTGATAAAAAAGACGTAGAAGTTTATTCTCCGTTTGTTATGGTAACCGGAATGATCCTTTCTTCCGATAATTTTTCCAATGTTACCATTGATAATGGAAAGGTGATTTCCGATGGTGACAAGGAAATGGTTGTAGGAGTTGCAGTTCCAGGTTTAAAGGACAGCCTGGATTTAAGCGGTGACCTTTCCGATAAGATTGATATTCCGGAAGGATTCACAATGGAGGCTGATGTTACAGACTGTACTATGGGAAATACTTTCACTATGGCGGTTACAGACTTGCTCAGCAGTCTGAATCTTGAGGATTCCGATGATTTGGATGAACTTCAGGATTCTCTGGATGAACTGGATGATGCAGCAGTGAAGCTGGTAGATGGATCTAAGGATCTTTTTGATGGAACTAAGAAGCTTTATGATGGAACGAAAGATCTTTATGATGGAACCGAAGATCTGAAAGACGGAACCAGCCAGCTTTATGATGGAGCCAAGGACCTGGATGACGGAGCCAAGACTCTGAAAGATGGAACCAGCCAGCTTTATGATGGAAGTAAAGACCTGGATGACGGAGCCGGCCAGCTTTACGACGGAGCCAAGACTCTTAATACAGGAGCCGGTCAGCTTTATGATGGAACTACTTCCTTATACAGTGGAACAAAGACTCTGTACGATGGAACCAGAACGCTTTATGGCGGAGCCAATACACTGGCTTCCAGCTACAATGAATTTGATGCTGGTGTGGCAAGTGCCAAGACTGGTGCTTCCCAGTTAAACAGCGGTGCAAAAACACTGCAGAGCGGTATTTCCCAGTATACTGCAGGGGTGGATTCACTGGCTTCTGGTGTGAACAGCTACACAGAAGGTGTTGACACTGTAAACAGCAACATGGCAGAGTATAATAAAGGAATGAAATCCCTGACAGATGGTGTGAACAAATATGTGGCTGGTGGAAATCAGCTGGCAGACGGTGTAACCGCTTATGTAAATGGTGCAACTCAGCTGACTGACGGAGTAAGCACTTATGTAAGCGGTGCAAGTGCCCTGGCACAGGGAACCAAGGAATATGTAAGTGGAACATCTGCACTGGTTGAAGGGGTAGGACAGCTGGCACCTGGAATCCAGCAGGCTTCAGAAGGAATCAGCGCTGCTTCTGCAAAACTTACAGAAATTGCCAAGAATGTAGCAGCTGCAAAGCCGGAAACAATGGTGAAGAGCCTGAATCAGTATGCAGATGGAGCTGATTCCCTGGCTGACGGTGTAACGGAATACGTTGGAAAAGTAGGTGAGGCTGCTTCTGGAGCAGCAAGTGTTGCAGAGGGTGCAAAGAGCCTGACTGATGGTACAGCGGCTCTTGTTTCCGGTGCAACTCAGGTAAAAGACGGAATTGGAAAATTAAAAGAAGGAACAAGCTATTCAATCAGTCAGATCGGCGACAGTGCCTCTAAGACAATGAAGGATTCAGCAGCAAGTATCCGTGAGGCAGCTGCCCAGATTGAGACTACGGTTACTGCACAGTCCGCAGGGGTATCTACAGATGCTGCCGCTGGTGCAATCAGTGCAACCCAGAGCTCTATGAGCAGTGCAATCGCAACTTTGCAGGGAGCACTTGGAACAGAGGGACTTGACGAAGGAACTGCAGCAGCTATTAATTCTGCAATCGAGCAGTTAAATGCAGGTCTTGGAAATGCTTCTGCCGCCCAGGGTGAGCTGGGTAACATTCAGGCACAGTCACAGGTAGCTGTCCAGGCTGAGACAAACGGAAGCAGTGTTCAGGAATCCTTAAATGCCATTGCGTCCACCCTGGAAGGTGCAGCGGGCAGTATTTCAGAAGCAGCATCAGCGAGCTCCTCAACTTTAGCTGGTGAAGCAGATAAACTGATTGCAGGTGCAGCTTCTGTTGAATCAGGAGCCCAGACCGCAAATGCAGGAGCCGCACAGCTGAGCACAGGTGCTGATTCTCTGAACAGTGGAATGGCACAGCTGAAGGAAGCAGGTGAAGGTCAGTTATCTACAGGAGCATCAAATCTGAAAGCAGCCGGAACGCAGGTAAGAGAGAGTCTGACAGCAGTAAGCAGTCTGATTGCAGGACTTGGAGATCTTTCTTCCATGACAGATTCTGTGAATCAGTTAGCGGAAGGTGCTAAACAGATTTCAGAAGGAAATGAGAAGCTTCAGGCTGGCTATAAACAGTTACAGGATACCAAGGCTGCTGAGACACTTACAAGCGGAGCAGATCAGATCCTTAACAGTGAGAAGACTATTACAGATGGAATCAATACCCTTCAGGGCAAGGATAATGCCAATGCAACAGCACTTCTCAGTGGCGCAAGTACATTAAAGAGTGCAAAGGAGAGCCTTGATGCAGGTATCAGTTCAATCAGCAAAGCAACCGGCAAGCTGGTAACTGGTGTTGGTCAGATTGCAGCAAACAGTGTGGCACTAAGAAGCGGAGCTTCTCAGCTGACAGCAAGCAGTGATACCCTGAACAGTGGAGCATCCCAGCTGACAGCAGGAACCAAGAGCCTTGTAAGCGGAGCAGGTACATTAGTAGCAGCCAGTGGACAGGTAAAATCCGGTATTGCACAGCTAAAGAACGGTGCTGCAGATCTGAGAAGCGGAGCTTCCCAGTTAAGAAGCGGTGCAAACAGTGTTAATAATGGAACTCGTGAATTGAAGAGTGGTACATCTTCTTTAGTAAGCGGAACAAAAAATCTGAAAGACGGAACCAAGACTTTGAAGGATGGAGCTAAGGAGCTGAATGACGGAGCTAAGACTCTGAAAGACGGAACAAGCAGTCTGAAAGACGGAGCTAAGACCCTGGATGATGGAGCAAAAGACCTGAAGGATGGGGCAAAAGATCTGAAAGACGGAGCTAAGGATCTGAAGGATGGAGCAAAAGATCTGAAGGATGGTGAGAAAGAGTTCTACGATGAGGGTATCAAGAAACTGAAAGATACTATGGAAGATGATTTCCAGAGTGTTCTGGATCGCCTGGAAGCACTCCAGTCTGATGATGCTGCTTATACATCCTTCACAGGAAAAGATGCTTCCATGAGTGGCAACGTGAAGTTCATTATTGAAACAGAAGGCTTCGATGATGGCAGTGAAGACTGATCTTAAGCAGGTCAGATATAAATTTCTATAAGGAAACAGAGAAGGGCAGGAGAGTATCCTGCTCTTTTCTATTACGGGATAAACCCTGCAGCCGTTACCGTTCACGGAGTAACAGCACCTTTGGGTTGCACCTGCAAAAAGAGTCTGCTATAATGAAAAACAATTAAGGAAATAAAAGAGTTTATATAAAAATGAACAGAAAAAGGTGATAAAGTGGATATTGCGAAAAAGAAAAAAGCAAGTATCCGGTCAGGAAAGAAAAAGGCAGGTCCTGGCTATAAGTCCAAGATCAAAATGAAAAAGGCGAAATCAGATTACTATGATTTTAATCTGGTCGCAGTAATCATATTGATCATGTGTTTTGGTCTGATCATGCTTTACAGTACAAGCTCTTATATGGCTCAGATTAATGAAGGGGACGATATGTTCTATTTCAAAAAACAGGCAATGTACAGTATTGGCTGTCTTGTGCTGGCAATTGTAGAGTCCTATTTCGATTATCATATTCTGGCGAAATTTCCGTTTGTGATCTATGTAGCAGCCGCTTTTCTCATGGTGCTGGTAAAGACTCCCCTGGGAGTCACCTCTCATGGAGCGAGAAGATGGCTGAAGCTTGGGGTACAGTTTCAGCCGGCAGAGATTGCAAAGATTGCGGTGATCATCACATTGTCCTATCTGATCGTCAAGATGGGAAAGAGAGTGGAAACCCTGAAAGCTACTATGGTACTGCTGGGAATGGGCGGCATTCAGGCTCTGTTTGCCTATATGTTTACAGATAATCTGAGTACTGCTATGATTATTTTTGGGATTACCGTAGGTCTGGTGTTTATTGCACATCCAAAAACAAAACCATTTGTTATCCTTGCAGTTGTTGCAGTTATTCTGGTGGCAATCCTGGTATACAGTCTTTCCCATATGGATCAGAGCTCTAACTTCCGTTTACGTCGTATTCAGGTATGGCTACATCCAGAGGATTATGCAAGCGGAGATGGCTATCAGACCCTGCAGGCTTTGTATGCAATTGGTTCAGGAGGTTTCTTTGGCAGAGGACTTGGAAACAGTATTCAGAAGCTTGGAAGTGTGCCTGAGGCACAGAATGACATGATATTTTCCATTATTTGTGAAGAACTGGGGATTTTTGGCGCGATCATGGTTTTGGCGTTGTTTGGCTATCTGTTATACAGATTGTTTTTTATTGCACAGAATGCACCGGATATGTTTGGCTCCCTGCTTGTGAGCGGTGTTTTTGTACATATCGCTTTGCAGGTTATTATGAACGTGGCCGTTGTGCTGAACATCATGCCAAACACAGGTGTCACATTGCCATTTATCAGCTATGGAGGTACCTCCATTTTGTTCCTGATGGCAGAGATGGGACTGGCCTTAAGTGTGGCCAGACAGATTAAATTCCAGGAGCCGGAATTTATCCTATAATTCTCTTGACAAATGAGCCAGCAGATTATATACTTTCCGCAGTGTATGACATACGGCTGATGGAAGCCGGTTTTCGAGATATTTATTAAAGGAGAATGAGCAATGTTAGAAAAGATGAGTGAAATGATCGCAGAGCAGCTTAACTGCGACGCAGAGACAATTACAGCAGATACTTCTTTCAAGGATGACCTGGGAGCAGATTCCCTTGACCTCTTCGAGCTTGTTATGGCTCTGGAAGATGAGTACAACATCGAGATTCCGGCAGAAGAGCTTACAGAGCTGAACACAGTTGGTGATGTGATCGACTATCTGAGAGATAAAGGAATCGATGCTTGATTTTTTTCGCAGATGATGATCTCCCGCTACTGTTCACTGGTAACATTCCGCGAGGTGTTTCTGTGAACAAAGTTCACAGAAAACCCGAGAATTAAGTTTGCGCAGCAAACGCTACTTCTTGTGCTTGTCACAAGAAGGTTCGTCTTTCTGTGCATCGCGAAGCGCGTTACGGTGAACGGAGTGAACGTAACGATCTCCCTGAGGCTGGGCTTCAGGGGGATTTTTTCTATAGACATTTTGAATGGATTAGGTATATAATGTGAAAAGGCAGCTGCCATCACGGAATGGCAGCAGAAGATAAGAAAGAATAAACAGGGAGAATAGAGAAGACATGACTAAGATCAGAACCAGATTTGCACCAAGCCCTACTGGCAGAATGCATGTTGGAAATTTACGTACTGCGTTATACGCATATCTTATTACAAAGCATGAAGGCGGAGATTTTATTCTCCGTATTGAGGATACAGACCAGGAGCGCTATGTAGAGGGCGCTGTAGATATTATTTATCGTACTATGGAGAAGACTGGTCTTATTCATGACGAAGGTCCGGATAAGGACGGTGGATATGGCCCATATGTACAGAGCGAGCGCCAGGCACAGGGGATTTATATGAAATATGCCAGACAGCTTGTAGACCAGGGCGACGCATACTACTGTTTCTGCCAGAAGGAAGAATTAGAGAGCATGAAGCGTGTGGTAGCAGGCAAGGAGATTTCCATTTATGACAAACGCTGCCTGAAGCTTTCTAAGGAAGAAGTTCAGCGCCGTCTGGATGCCGGAGAGCCACATGTAATTCGTTTTAACATGCCTACAGAGGGAACTACCACTTTCCATGATGTAATTTACGGAGATATTACAGTAAACAATGAGGAACTTGAGGATCTGATCCTGATCAAATCTGACGGATATCCGACTTATAATTTTGCTAACGTTGTAGACGATCATCTTATGGGAATCACACATGTAGTACGAGGCAATGAATATCTTTCCTCTTCCCCGAAATATAACCGTATCTATGAGGCATTTGGCTGGGATATTCCGGTTTATGTACATTGTCCGCTGATCACGGATGAAACTCACGCCAAATTGTCCAAACGTTCCGGACATTCCTCCTATGAGGATCTTCTGAATCAGGGATTTGTTTCCGAGGCAATTGTAAACTATGTTGCACTTCTGGGCTGGAGTCCGGCAGATAATAACGAGATCTTCAGTCTCAAGGAACTGGTTGAAAAATTTGATTATCATCACATTAATAAATCTCCGGCTGTATTTGATATCAACAAGCTTCGCTGGATGAATGGCGAGTATATTAAGAAAATGGATCCGGAAGTATTTTATGAGAGAGCACTTCCATACATGAAGGAAGTTCTGAAGGGAGACTTTAACTTTAAGAAAATTGCAGGAATGGTTCAGACCAGAATCGAAACTTTCCCTGACATTCCGGCATTGATCGATTTCTTCCAGGAAGTTCCGGAGTATGATGCATCTATGTACTGCCATAAGAAAATGAAAACAAACGAAGAGACTTCTCTTACAGTTCTGAAAGAAGTTCTTCCGCTTCTGGAGGCTCAGGAGGATTACACCAATGATCCGCTGTTCGCTTCCTTAAGCGAATTTGTCAAGGAGAAAGGTTACAAGAACGGCTATGTAATGTGGCCTCTTCGTACAGCTGTTTCAGGCAAGCAGATGACACCGGCAGGCGCTACCGAGATCATGGAGATCATTGGCAAGGATGAGACAATCCGCCGTGTGAAAGCTGCAATCGAGAAGCTTGAGAATCTGTAATGAAGAATCTGTCTCAATTATGAAGAAAAATCCATCTCAATTAAGGGCAATCGCCCACCTGTCAGGACCTATGATGGTTCTGGCAGGCCCCGGTTCGGGGAAAACTTCAGTGATCGTTGAAAGAACTGCATATATGACTGGTGAGGGGGGAATACCGGCGTCCTCTGTTCTTGTTGTAACCTTTTCTCGGGCTGCAGCAAAAGAGATGAGAGAGCGTTTTCTGAAGTTTATCGGACAGACCTCCACGGCTGTTACCTTCGGAACCTTTCACGGTGTTTTTTACGGAATCCTGAAGCAGGCTTATGGACTTGGTGCCGGCAATATTTTGTCAGAAGAAGAAAAATATGCCATTTTAAAAGAAATGACTCTGGAATTTGGTCAGGAACTGGCTCAGGAGGGAGATTTCCAGGAGGATGTGGCAAAGGAAATCAGCGTGGTAAAAGGGGGGCGGATTTCCCTGGATCACTATTATTCTTCCTGCTGCCCGGATGAGATATTCCGCCAGATTTATAATGGGTATCAGAAGGCTTTGCGCCAGAGAAGAAAACTGGATTTCGATGACATGCTTCTTTGCTGCTATGAACTTTTTGTCAAGAGAAAAGATATTCTGGCGGCATGGCAAAACAAATTCCAATACATTATGGTAGATGAATTTCAGGATATCAACCATCTACAGTATGATATTGTTAGGATGCTGGCAAAGCCCAGGGATAACCTGTTCATAGTGGGAGACGATGATCAGTCTATTTATCATTTTCGTGGCGCCAAGCCAGAGATCATGCTGAACTTTACCAAAGATTATCCTAAGGCAGAAACGGTTCTTTTGGACATTAATTATCGCTGTACGAAAAATGTACTTCAGGCAGCCATGAATGTGGTGGGCTGCAACCAGATCCGCTTTAAGAAGAGGCTGTCTACGCCAAATGAGCAGGGAAAACCTGTGAAGTTGATGGAATTTGACAATCCAAGAGAAGAGTATGTGAAGATTGCCGCTTTTTTGAAGAAGCGGCTGGAGGCAGGAGAGAATCTGGAGGATACTGCAGTGCTTTTTCGTACCAATCAGGAGGCAGAGGGGCTTGTTGGAGCCTTGATGGAGTACCAGATTCCTTTTACCATGAAAGAACAGCTGCCCAATCTGTTCCGGCATTGGATCAGCAGAAACCTGATGGCATATCTGAAAATGGCAGCAGGAGACAGGACGAGAAAGCTTTTCCTGGAAATTATGAACCGCCCCAACCGGTATATAGCAAGGGATGCCCTGACACAGACCACAATCTCATTTTCTGCATTGAGAGATTTCTATAAAGATAAAGACTGGATGTGCGACAGGATTACCACACTGGAAACACATCTTCGGATTCTTTCCACTTTGGCACCCTATGCTGCAGTGAATTTTATCCGAAAAGGAATGGGCTATGAGCAATATCTGATTGAATATGCCCAGTACCGTAAAATTCGTCCGGAGGAGCTTCTTGAGGTCCTTGAACGCATACAGGAAAGTGCCAAAGGCATGAAAACCCTGGAAGAGTGGGAAAACTACATAGAGGATTACACAAAGAAGCTGGCCGAACAGGCGAAAAAACAGGAGACGAAAAGGGAAGGGATTGTAATTTCCACCCTTCATGCGGTAAAAGGGCTGGAATACGACAAAGTTTATATTATGAATGTAAACGAAGGGAGCATTCCCTATAAAAAGGCTGTTCTGGCAGAGTCTTTGGAAGAAGAACGCCGGCTTTTTTATGTAGGCATGACTCGGGCGAAGAAAGAACTTATGCTCTGTTATGTGCGACGTCAGTACGATAAAGAGCGTGCCCCTTCACGGTTTCTGGAAGAAACCGGGCTGTTCTAATTTCCTCTTGTAAACGTAAACCTGATAAAGTATAATGATGTCTGTTGTGAAATTATAACAAAAAAAGAGGTAACTATTTAGGAGACAGTATTTCGCGAGGTTGTTTTTGTGAACACAGTTCACAGAAAGCCCGGGAATTGCGGCGTGAAATCATGGAAAACATGATTTTTTACTTTATAGGAAAGACCGCCTGAGGCGCTCTCTTGAATTGAAAAATGCCCGCACGGAGGCGGGCACGACGACAAGACGATCCTTGGATTAGAAGATATAAAAGCCTTCCTCTCCAAAATCGTCATCAAGTTCGTCATCATTTAGAAAATAATCCATATCCAGAAGTTCTTCTTCGCTCAT